>JADGCV010000019.1:17234-75861 GCA_015228815.1 Magnetococcales bacterium
ATATTTGGGGAAAAAACTCTTGAACCGTGACAGCCTCGTCAGGTGTTCCTGGACATCCTCGACCGTCAGATGACTCTTGATCTCGATCAGAACCGCCGCGACCGTATTGGCCAGCAGCAGATCGATTTCCATTTCTTTGCCGGCGAGCCTTTTTTCGGCCCGCGGATAGATTTCATCGACCATGATACCGCGCTCTTGAAACATGGCGAGACAGGATGGTTTGATCATTTCTTCGATAAATTGGCCCAGACGACCCCCCAGTTGGCCAAGCTGCGTGCTGACTGCCTTGATTTTGCGATCCGTCTCCTGCATCTGGCGATCCGTCTCCCGCATCTGGCGCGCCGTCTCTTTCATCTGGCGATCCGTCTCTTTCATTTGGACGTTGGTTTCCTGAATCTGGCGGTCCGTCTCCAGCATCCGTCGATCCGTCTCTTTCATCTGGGCGTTGGTTTCCTGAATCTTACGGTCAAGCTCCGCACTTCGTTCACGGTTTTCCCGGACCATTTCCTGAAACATCTTCCAGACATCATCAAAGGTTACAGCCTGCGTCATGGCGATCCCTCCTGCTACAGCGACATTGTCGATCACAGGTTACCCGGTTCGTCCTGAATAGGGAACCATTGTTGATCGCGTCTTTCTTAATGATCGATTCATGCCCCAAGCCCTCAAACCAACCCCTGCCGTAGAAAACCGGCAACGACCAGTACCAGTAACAACAGCCCAATGCCCAGCAGGGTGAAACCAAGAATATGGGAAACCACCCGGGCCAGTCGGGATGGCGGTGGTTGCAACCGTTCGGCCAGTCGTCCGCTTTCCTGCAAACGACGATACTCTTCCGGTCGTTCCTCCGCCCACTCCCGCAGGCGCCAACTGCCGGTGAACATGACAATATCCAAAGGAAACTTGCCGGGCCGGAAATGGTTGTTGAAGAAATGGACCACGAACAGGGTGGTGACGGCCAGAAAGGCCTCCACTCCGTGCAGCAGGGTGGCGACGTTGAACACCCAGCCGGGCAGAAAACGGGCAAAGAATTCGGGAAACCAAAGCAATATACCGGAGAATCCCACCACCATGGCCCCCCAATAGACTGCCCAATAGTCAAATTTTTCCCAATAGGTCCAGCGATCGAAACGGGGTGCGGCGCCCCGGCCCAGAAACCAGAGGAACTGGGCCTTCATGTCCGACCAGTCCTGTTTGCGCGGCAGCAGGGAATCGGGACCGAACCATTGGAAACTTTTGCGCTGGCGGAACAACAGGCGGAACAACACTGCCACCACATGACCGATCACGGCGATGAGGAAAACCACCGCCGCCCCCCGATGAATGGCGGCCAGCCGGGCGGGATCGCCGATCCAGCCAGACAGGGTCAGCGCCCAGAAGCTGTCCGCGTACTTGGCGGTCATGCCGGTGGCCACCAGAACCATCACCGACAGGGCCAGCAGCCAGTGATTGAGCCGCCAGGGCCAGGAAAAACGACGCACATGGCGGGTGTCACCCAGAGGAAGCGCATCGTCATGGTCATGAGCAAACCGCCGCTCCCACCGGGAACGCCGGAACCACAGCCAGGAGTGAAGATAAAAAAAGAGCAGCACCGCCAGCACCAGGACGATCATCGCCTTGCCCGCCAGCCACATCTCCGGATAGCGCGTGAAATCGTTGGTATTGGCATGGGGCCGGAAGGCGACGAAAGAAGCCGTCGCCTGTTTGTGGCACTCCTTGCAGGTGGTGCGCAGATTGTCCGGATGGGCCTTGTCCTTCGGATCATCCACCCGGCGGGTGGCATGGCTGGCATGACAATGGGAGCATTTGGCCGCCCGCTTGCCCCCCAGCCAGGCCAGTTGGCCGTGATAAGTGGACAGATAGCTCTCCAGGGAGGATCGATGGCAGGTGCCGCAGTTTTCGGTGATCTCCCGCCAGGCAACGGGTAGCTTGTTTTCCTGGATGCGGTGGCTGGGATGGCAGTCGCCGCACACCGCGCTCTGGCCCTTCCAGGGGGTTTTCAGGGCAGCGCCATGCACCGAATGGCGGTACTGTTCCAGTGCCTTGGGATGGCAGGCGCCACACATCTCGGGCGAAGCCAGGCGATGGCTGCGGGCCCGACCATCCGTGGCGGGAAAGATGGCATGGGAGCCATGACAGTCCTGGCATTCGGCATTGCGATGATCCCCCTCCCTGGCCGGTTGGCCATGGAGAGAAGCGACATACTCCCTGGCCAGCAGATTGGTTTTCGTAGGGGTGGGATCCACCGCCGGAATCAGTCCCACCATGGCCCGGCCCCGGTTGATCTCCCGCATCAGCGCCTCCGGCTCCCGGTGCAGACCCTGATGGCAGGTGATGCAATCCACCCGGGCCAACCGGCCTCGCCGATGGGGCAGCTTGTCGATGTCCCCGTGGCAGGCAAGACAGGTCAGACGGCCATGGACGCTCTCCTTCAGCAAGTCCGGATCAACGAACAAGGGCTTGCGCGGGGTGTCGCCGTGTTCGCCAGTGGGCACGGCAAAACCCGCCACGCCGTGACACTCCAGGCAATGGCGATCGGTGATGGTCTGCCGATCGATTTCCCGGTCAGCCGCCCGGGCCCAGAAAGGCCCGAGCAACAGCATCAAGACCGGCATCAAGGAACGCAGCAGGATGGTCACTTTCCGGCGCTTCCCGTTTCGGCGGTTTTTTTCTCGCGCAGGCCCAGGAACCATTTGTGGTGTTCCGAATCGAGAATCTCGTCCAGCGCCTTTTGCACCTTGGCCGCGGCCTCCTTCCTGCCCTCGTGTTCCGCCTTGGCGATGATCTCCTTCACCTCCGGCACCATCTCCATGTAAAAACGGTCGGCCACTTCGAACATGCCATGCCAGTGGGCATAGTCGGGGCCGTTCATGGCGGCGCCATGGCGGGCGCGACGGCCTTCATGATGCCAAAGGTAGAACCAGGTCCACTCCACCTTGTCGTCGAAGGGCGTCTTGGTGATCAGTCCTTCGTCCAACATGGTTTTCATCAGTTTGGCACCGGGTTTGGCGAATTTCTCGTTGTACAGTTCGATAAAGGCATCCAACTGTTCATAGAATTTCTCGCCGTTGCCGGCGCCATGGCAGGTGGTGCAGATCAATTTCATCTCCTTGCGCCGTTCCTGCCAGGATTTGGGATCCTGAATTCCCTTCTTGCGGTCGCGGTCATCGATGTGGATGGAGATGGGAGAACGCAAGTCCCAGGAGATGCGATCGCCCACATCGTGGGTGACCGGAAGATCCTTGGTGGCGGAAATGTGGCAGGTGGAACAGGTGGGGGCAGCGCTGTAATCCTCGCCAGCCAGCCACTTGTCGGAGGACAGGTTCATCGCCTCCTGGTTGGCGGCAAACAGGATGCCATGCTGGGACTCTTCGTAGACCTCCTTCTGGGGATGGTCCGGTCCCAGGTGGCAACGACCGCAGGTGTTCGGATGACGGGCCTGGGCAGCGGAGAAACCGTGGCGCATATGACAGGCGGCGCAACTGCCCTTGCTGCCATCGGGGTTGAGACGACCGATGCCCGTGTTGGGCCAGCCCACCGAGGAAAGCGTGCCGTCCGGGTTGACCTTGACCTCCGAGCCATGACAACTGGCGCAGCCACTGACCACCACCGGCGACTTGCCGTGCAACAGGGGCGCCCCTTCCACCACCTCGGCCAGCACGTTGTCCAGGGAGCCCAGGATTTGACCGGCGGTGGCGTGGTGGCTGCGGTCAAACTCCGCCACCTCCCGCTTGTGGCATTGGGCGCAATCCTTGGGCGAAACAATGGTGGAAATGACGAAATCCTTGTGCTTGATGGCATCCGGTTCGCCGGGTTTGGCTTGATGGCATTCGTAACATCCCACGTTGGCGCGAAAATGTTTGGAGGCGCCCCACTGCTGGTAAAGGCCCGTGCTCTTTTCCCGGTGGCATGAGACGCAGGTGGCGCTCTCCTTGCTCAGGTGTTCAAAGCCGCGCAAGGGTTTGATCGGTTCCTTGTCGCCCGCCTCCTGGTCATCCTTGGCCGCGGCAGACGCCGGGGTTTCGGCCCGAGCCGGGCCACCGGCCAGCCACAACATGACCAACGGTAGACACAGCCAAAACGTCACGATTCTTTTCCAGTTCATGTCCATGGTCCTGTCGCGTTATTGCGGAAAAAGTGGTTGCGAAAAAGGTTCATACCCGGGCGGTGGTCGCCTGGGGGGCGCCCCAGGTGGTACGCCAGCGTCGTTTGACCGAGGCCAGTCCCACCAGGGCGAGCAGACCCAGGCCACCATAAAAAAGAAACACCGGCTGAAAAGCCTCGGTCCATTGGTGCAGGCCGGATGCGGCAAAAACGAAGAAGAAGCCCCCAAGCCCTCCCGCTGCCCCCACCAGACCGGTGATCACTCCCATGTGCCGGCGGAAGCGGATGGGCAGCAACTGAAACAGGGCGCCGTTGCCGGTCCCGAAGGCGGCCATCACCACGGCCACCAGCAAAACGGAAGGAAGCGCCGGTGCTGCCGCCGGCATCAGGGAAAGAAGAAGCACGCAAAGGGCGATGACCGCAAAACCTGCCTGCAACGTGCGAATGCCGCCCCAGTGATCCGCCAGCCAGCCGCCTACGGGCCGCGCCAGGGCGCTGGCCAGAATGCAGACCGTGGTCACTCCCCCGGCCAGGGTGGGCGTCAGGTGAAAGCGCTCGTGGAAATAAAGTACCAGCGACGAAGCGAGGCTGATCGTGCCACCGAAGGTGATGGCATAAAACAGGCAGAACCACCAAGTGTCGGCATAGCGCAAGATATACAGATAGTGGGACCAGGAAGGATGCTCACGGGGCGGCAGGACATCACGAGCCGTCCAGCCGAAAACCAGAGCGGAGAACAACGTCAAGCCGAGGGCCAGCCCCATCACCGCATGCCAACCATGGGACTCGGCCAGGGCGGGGGCAAGAAAGGCGGCCAGCAAGGCCCCAGTCCCGCCAAAGGCGGTCAACCCCAAGGCTTTTCCCTGGTGTTCAACGGGAAAACGGGCGCTGACCAAAGGCAGGGCGATGGCAAAGGAAACGCCAGCACTGCCCAACAAAAAGGCAGACAGCGCCAGTCCCGACCATCCCAGACTGCCGGGCCAGGCCAGCAGGGCCAAGGCCAGGATCATCACCCCATGCGCCGACAACCCCACCCGCCAGGCCCCGAACCGGTCGGTCAACATGCCCACCGGCAGGTGCAGCAGGGTACCCGCCAGGATGGGCAGACTGACCAGCAGGCCGAGATCGCCTCGAGACAGGCCAAGATCCCTGGATAAATACAGAGAAAGCGGGCCCAGCAGGATCCAGGCGAAAAAACTGATTTCGGTATAGAGCCAGGCCCCCAACAGGGTACGTTTCGTGCCGTCGGACAAAGCCGGCAAGGGAACGGTGTTGCTCAAAGGGCACTTCCTTGGCAAAGAAAAATCGATAAAATGGGTCGATATTGGATGCTGCATCCGACATGCCAGAAGAGGGTCGATTGATAACGAGTTGATCTTGATAGAAACATTCCTTGGGACTGCCTTCGCGCCGCCAGGATGTGCCTCTATTTTAATCGTTTCTCCATCCAATCTGCCTGAAAGCAGGGCATCCGCACCAGAAATGCGTGCATGGCTATTGCTTGTGGGAACAAACATGAACCTTCCTTCTTCGAACCATGAACTGAAATTGATCATCGGCCAGGCCACATCCCGCGGTCCCGACCATGAGCGCAACGAGGATTTCCACGGCGCGACCACGGGAGAAGGTCGGGAACGGGGTATCGTGGTTTGCGTGGCGGATGGCATCGGTGGTTCCGCCGACGGTCGGCTGGCATCGGAAGTGACGGTACGGGCCATGCTGGAAGATTGCGTCGCCACCCCCCTGGGCTGGAAAGGGGTGCGGGTCCTCTATACGGTGGCCAACAGCCTCAACGACTGGCTGTTCCGGGAAGGACGTTGGCGGAAAGGCGGGTTGGGCACCACTCTGGTAGCCGCCCTGTTCCGCGACCGGGGATTGTCGATCCTGTCCGTCGGCGACAGCCGTCTCTATCGCTGGCGGGAGGGACGATTGACGCTGCTCACCCGTGATCACCTTTTCGGCGGCCCGGACCTGGCGGTCTTGACCAAGGCGGTGGGATTGGACGACCGTTTCACCCCCGACCTGCGGGAAGAGGTGTTGCGGGAACAGGACCGCTATTTGTTGGTCAGCGACGGGGTATGGCGGGCGGTGCGGGAACATGTCTTGCGTCGCTGGCTGGAACCGGCCCTCGATCCCCAGGAAACAGCCCAGGGATTGGTGGAAGAGGCGCGCCGTCATGGCCGGGACGATGCCACCGCCGTAGTGGTGGCGGTGGTTTCCCTGCCTGAGGCCAACCTGCCCGAACTGCTGCGAGAATGGCGTGACCGCGCCATCCAGCCGCCCCCGGCGGTGGGCGATCGGGTGGACGGTTACCACATCCTCCGCATTCTGGCCAAGGGGATGCAAGGCGTGGTGGTCCTGGCCCGTGACGAGGAAGGCGGACAGGATGTGGTGATGAAGTTTCCCGACCTGTTGGCCGCCAGCGATCCCGCCTGGATGGAACAGTTCGCCCGGGAAGAGTGGATCGGTCTGCGGGTGCGACATCCCCAGGTATTGGCGGCCCAGCCCCCCGCCGACACCCGGCGCAAAGCCGCCTACCATGTCTGGCAATCACTGACCGGGCAGACCTTGGAACAGGTGCGCCAACAGAGGGGCAAACGGGGCATATCCGCCACCGAGGCAACCCTCTGGCTGTGCCAGACCGCCAAGGGATTGCTCGCGCTTCATCGGCAGGGCATCATCCACCGGGATGTCAAACCCGACAACCTTTTCCTGACCACGGATCAACGGGTGGTGGTGATGGATTTCGGTGCCGCCCGCATCACCGGTCTCTCCCCCCTGATGCCAGAACCGGCGGGACAGCGGGTGGCAGGCGGCACGCCCGGTTTCATGGCGCCCGAACTCTACCAGGGCGAACCAGGAGATGCGGGCAGCGATCTTTTCGCCCTGGGGGTGACCGGCTATCTGCTGCTTGCCGGCAGCCTGCCCTTTGGTCAGCCCGAGTCCCACCTGGTGCCCGATTTCCAGAAAAAAATTCCCCTCGCCATCCTCCGACCCGACCTGCCGCCCTCACTGACATCGATCATCGAACGCTGTCTGGCCCTCGATGCCCGGAACCGTCCCGGTGATCTGGGGGAATTCCTCTCCTGGATGGAGCAACCCGAATTGTGGTCCACGCCACCAGCCCGGTTACCACTCCTGCATCGCAATCCATTGCGTTTCTACCAGACGGGCTTTTGGATCTTCCTGCTCACGACCGTGCTGCTGACGCTCTGGCGGTTGCGGGGATGACCAAGAACGCAGCGGCAAACCTCGAAACTCCTTGCCTCACGCAGACTTGAATCAAGAGATCAAGGCGGAGGGGTGATCGGGAAGAAACTGGAATCGGGCAATCGTTCCATGATTGGTCTGGCTTTCGATGGTGACCTGCCAGTGGTGACGGTCGCAAATACGTTTGACCAGGGTCAATCCGACCCCGGAACCGCGACTTTCCGACGGGTCGAGACGTTCGCGGAACAGTTTTTCCATGATGGCCGGATCGATTCCTCCACCGGTATCGGAAACGGTCAACGATCTTTCCTGGAGATGCACCCGAACCGTTCCCTTCTGGATGTAGGTGCAGGCATTGCGCAACAAATTGCCGGCGACAATCTGAATGAAGGCGCATTCCGTGGCCAGAACGGGTTCGGCATCGATGGTCAACGCCAATTCGGCCTCCTTGTGGCGCAACAGGAACCGGTTCTGGTTGACAAGCTCCCTGATGAGCGGAGCCAGTTGGCAGGTGGCTCGGGACGGCTGATCGATCCTGCGTTCACGAGAGAGCAGCAGCAAGGCGGAGGTCAGAACGATCATGTCGCCGACGGCACGGGAAATCCGCTGCATGGGTTTTCTTTCCCGTTCTTCCGGATGGCTCTCCTGAAGAATTTCCACGGCCCCCTGGATGATCGCCAGAGGATTGCGCAATTCGTGGCTGACATCGGTGGCGAAGGCGCGCTCCCGTTCGAGAAAACCCAGGAGTTGATCCTGACGCAAGGCCAGAACCCGGGCCAGATCTCCAACCGCGTCATGGGAAAAATGGGGCGCAAGAACCGATCCCGGAGCGGTTTCCCCCATCGATCGAACCCGTTGCGCCAACTCCGAAAGGGGAGAAATCACCCGGTCGGTGACCCGGTAGCCGCCCAGGGTCGCAAGGATCGTCATGGTCAAACCGCTCAGGACCAGAACCACAAGCAGATTGAACTCCCGTTTCTGGCGAACCGGAATATTGTTGTAGAGGATGATGAACCGCTCCGCCGGAGTCCTGGTCACCAGTGCCCGATAGGAAACCTTGTCCAACATGATGTCGTGAAATCCGGGAGACAGGCCAAGGAGAACCGGGGGAATGGGCGGATCGGTGGCACGGGGAGGATGGACATAACCCACCATGGTGACCGTTTTCTGCGGCAGGGAGTGCGGATTGCGCGCCCGACGGGCCATGTAATCCTGAATTTCATCGTTCAGGTTGCGGTCCACGATCCTTTTTTCAATGTCGAGAACGAAAAAATAGATCCCCACGCACAAAAACAGACTGATCATTCCCCCGAAACTGGCGAAGGCGAACGCGACCCGGCTCGGAAGTTCGGAAAAAAGGGGCATGCTCAGGCCACAAGTTGAAATCCCACGCCGCGGATGGTCCTGATGATCGGGTGGGCAAAGGGTTTGTCCACCACCTCGCGGAGGGTGTGGATATGGGTCCTCAAGGTATCCGAACCCAACAGCTGATCGCCCCAGATGGCAAATTCAAGGTCGTCGCGTCGGATCATGGCGGGATAGGCGCGCATGAGGGTTTCGAGAATCTTCAAAGGGATGGGCGTCAGAAACAATTCCTTTCCCTCGCGAAACAGGGTATGGGTTCCCGGATCGAGGGTCAAGGGTCCGACCGAAAGCGACCGGTTGACCATTTTCCCCTGGGCGCGCCGCACCAGAGCACGAAGACGGGTTTCCACTTCCGCCAGGGGGGTTGGCTTCACCACATAATCGTCCGCTCCCAGTTCCAGGCCGCGAATCTTGTCATCGAGGGCATCCAGGGCAGTCAGCATGAGGATGGGGGTGTCTTTGCCCCCCTCGCCGCGCAGCGACCGACACAGTTTGAAGCCATCCAGTCCCGGCAACATCAGGTCGAGCAGAATGACATCATAGGTCTGGGTCAGGGCCAGATGGAGTCCGCTGATGCCGTCCCAGGCGGTATCCACCACATGGCCGCGGGCTTCCATGTATTCAAAGATATTGTCTACAAGATCCTGATTGTCTTCGATTACCAGAATGCGCATCACGACCGCCCGTGCCATGATCGATCTCACGAATTTTTAACTGTCATGAAACGCAATTCTAACAGAACCCCTTCCAGTATGTGCAGGGATGGCGTTCCGTCCTCCGGAATAAAATCGAGCCGGAAATGGAAATCGTGGCATCTCCCCGAAAGCGCCATGGAGCGCGAAGGGGCCGAATAATGATCAACAATCAAATGGAAGGTCTAACCTGATGGGTGCGAATCATCGTGGAGCGGAATCGACATGGGGTGCCCTTGCCGGCACCGTGACACTGGGCGTCCTGAGTGGCGGACTCTATCTGTTGTTGTATCTTTACGAGGAACAGTTGGAACTGGTGGCCAATCTGATCCGGCAGGGACAAAAGGGATACGTCGTGATCCCGATCGGCATCGCCCTGGTGTTTTCGTTCGTCCATGGGGCCTTTACAGGGCGATTCTGGGATATTCTTGGACTCAAGGCCAGGAAATAGGAGGGGCGCATGGAAGCGGTTGGTTTTATCGATATGACGGCCTCATCGACGTTCATCCTGTTTCTCGTGGGGTTCGTCGGGGGGATGGTCAGTGGGTTCATCGGTTCGGGCGGCGCGTTCGTTCTGACCCCCGCCATGATGACCATGGGTGTTCCGGCGATCGTCGCCGTGGCCAGCAACATGGCCCATAAATTTCCCAAGGCCCTGGTCGGGGCCTACAAACGCAACAAATATGGTCAGGTGGACATCAAACTGGGAATCGTGATGGGCATCTTCGCCGAATTGGGCGTTCTCATCGGCAAGAACGTCATGGTCGATATCCGTGCCATCTTCGGCGCCACGGGGACCAATTTGTATGTCTCCTTCGTGTTCGTGGTGGTTCTGGCCATCGTCGGCGGCATCGTCCTGAAGGATGGACTCAAAGAGAAAAAGGGATCCCTGGACGCGAAGAAATCACCCGGCCACAAGGTTCCACCTCTGGCATTGAAAGTTCGTCAAATCGTCATCCCCGGGACGATGATCCATTTCAAGTCGATCGACGCCAAAATCTCTTTTCTGGTATTGGCCCCGCTGGGGATGGCGACCGGCATGCTTGCAGCGACGATCGCCGTCGGCGGTTTCATCGGCGTCCCGGCGATGATGTATTTTGTCGGCCTTCCCGCCCTGATGGCCAGTGCCACCGAACTGGTCATTGCCTTTGTCATGGGATTGGGGGGATCGGTCCTCTACGCCCTGGAAGGGGCGGTGGATATTCGCCTGTCGATGATCATCCTGGCCGGATCGCTTTTCGGCATCCAGATTGGCGCCATCGGGACGACCTATGTCAAGGATTATGTGGTCAAGTTCGTCATGGCCGCGATCATGCTGCTGGTGCTGGTGAGCCGCTTCTTTTACATTCCCGGCTATCTGTCGCAGTTGGGCCGGATCGACCCCATCGACGAAGGAACCATCCGCCTTCTCAACGGCATTGGCGAGGGGGCATTGGGATTTGCCCTGGTGTTCGGCGCGGTGATGATCCTGCACGCCCTCTACCAGGGAATCCGTGAACATCGGCGCGAGTTGGCGGCTCAGCCAGAAACGGCTGCGATCGATGCCGCTACCGCCCGACCTCTGACGGCCATGATGGCGTTCGAGCGATTCCTGGTGGCGAGTGACACTTCCGAGTTCAGCGCCGCTGCCGTTCGCGAAGCCCTTGGTCTCGCCAGAAAATGCGATGCCCGGCTCCAGGTCGTCTCCCTGGTCGCAAGCGGTCTGGAATATGGCGGCGCCGGCAACCCGGTCCTGAAAGAAGAACTGGCCATGGCTCAGAGCCATCTCGATGGCATCCGGCAACAGGCCGTCGCCCAGGGGGTCGTGTGTGACACCCAGGTCATTCATGGCCAGATCGTCGATCAGGAAATCGTCACCGCCGCGGAACGTTCCCGGACCGACCTGATCGTGATGGGAAGAAGAGGACGCCGTGGCCTCGCACGGATGATGCTGGGGCATGCCACCGCCCGGGTCATCGGCAAGGCTTCCTGCAACGTCCTTGTCGTTCCGCGTGCTGCCCGCATCGAAGGACGTCATATTGTCCTGGCCACCGATGGTTCGCGTCATGCCGACCGGGCCATCCTTGCGACAGGGCAACTGGCGCAAAAATGCAAAACGCCCGTCTCCGTGGTCAGTGTCATCGATGGCGAGGAATCACGGGAACAGCGAAACAAGGCGGAGACGATCGTCCAACGAGCTGTGGATTACCTGCGTTCCCAGGGTATCCATGCTGAAGGAGCGGTGCGCAGTGGCCGTCCCGATGGCGAAATCATCGAACTGGTGCGGCGCAAGGGTGCGGATCTGGTCGTCGTCGGCAGCCATGGCCTGACCGGACTCGAACGAATTCTGGTAGGCAGCACGACCGAACGAATCCTCAATGGTACCGCCACCGCCGTTTTCGTGGTCAAGGGGGGATGACGCTTCCCAGTGGTTCCATCTTCATGGAGGGGGCCGGAATGTGTTTTCCTTGCCCGGCCCCCTCCTTCGGAACCAGGGGCGCTTCGGTCCCCTGCCCTCCCCTGACTTGAAGAAAGACCGATGCATCGGATCATTGCGGTTGTCGATCTGTTTTCTCCTGAATGCGTCGTCGCCGAAGTCGCCTGGGCAACGGTTCGACGCCACGGAGGAGAAATGATTTTCTTCGCCATGTTCGACCATTTGAGCCATGTTCCCGACGAGTCCCATATCGCATCGTCCTCTTCCGAGCGGTTTGTCCGCATCGAAGCCTTTCTTCTGGAACGCCTGAAACAACATGTCGCAAGCCGCGGCATTCATGATGTCTCTTGTGCCATTCTGAGCGGCAATCCGGGAGAAGAACTGAATCGAATCGCCCGGGACTGGGGTGCCGACCTCATCATGGCCGATCGGAACACCGCCCGCGTGTTGCACAACGGCTGGGTCCCTTTCCTTTCTTCCCTGACTCCGTTGCCCTGCAAGATTCACATTGTGCCTCCAGAGCGAAAAGGCCGCATGTCGCGGGTTTTGCATCTTCTCGGCATGCCCTGGTAAGCGCCCAGATCCCCCGTATTCAAAATTATTAAAAAAAAAAAGGGATCTGGGGGCAATCCCCCAGCCCCCTTTTTTCTTTCAATAATTTTAAATACGGGGAGGGGGGGGATCAACAGCAACGCATGGCAGGAGTACATGCCCCGGAAGGTGGAATATCCTCAGTGGCGGTGATTTCCTTTGTCTGCAAGGCGCGCCAACAGGCACGAACGCCAAAGATCAGCATGATGGTCACGACCCCCATGAACAAAAGGGCCAGCACGGCATCAAGGCGATCGTTGGCGACGACCTGCGCCACCTGTTCCATGGTTTTTGCCGGAGCCAGGACCTCCCCCTTGTCCAGGGCCGCCTGATACTTTTCCGCATGGGCCAGAAAACCGATTTTGGCATTGTCATCGAAAACCTTGAGATATCCCGCCGTCATCGTGGAAACGACCAGCCACAAAGCAGGAAGGAGCGGTACCCAGGCAAGCCGCGCTCTCTTGAGTTTGAACAGAACGACCGTCGCCAGGATCAAGGCACAGGCGGCCAGCATTTGATTGGAAATGCCGAACAAAGGCCACAGGCTGTTGATGCCGCCAAAAGGATCGATGACCCCCTGATACAGAATATAGCCCCAGGCACTGACCACGAAGAGGGTGGCAATGACATTGGCAGCCAACGAAGAAGTGCGCGCCAAGGGTTTGAATACCGCCCCGAACATGTCCTGGACCATGAAACGACAGGCGCGGGTACCCGTATCCACGGCAGTCAAAATGAAAAGCGCCTCGAACAGAATGGCAAAATGATACCAGAATCCCATCCAGGCATTGCCGCCGAAAATGGCAAGCAGATGGGCCATGCCGACGGCAAGGGTCGGAGCACCACCGGTACGTGACAGCAGGGTGTGTTCACCGACATCCTGGGTCAGTTGGGTCAACATGTCGGGAGTAAGCAAAAACCCCCATTGATTGATGACCTTCACCGCGGAATCGATGGAGCCGCCCAGGACCGCGGCAGGAGAGTTCATGGCAAAATAGATGCCGGGTTCGAGAATGGAAGCGGCGCACAGGGCCATGATGGCGACAAAGGATTCCATCAACATGCCGCCGTAACCGATGAACCGGGCATCGTTTTCATTGGGGATCATTTTTGGCGTCGTGCCAGAGGCGATCAGGGAATGAAACCCCGAACAGGCACCACAGGCAATGGTGATAAACAAAAAAGGAAACAGTTCACCGCTCCATACCGGACCGGTACCGTCGATGAATTGGGTGGTGGCAGGCATCTTGAGAAGAGGCGCCGCCAGAAAGACACAGACCGCAAGAAGAAGGATGGTCCCGATCTTGAGAAAGGTGGACAGATAGTCGCGGGGACAAAGCATCAACCAGACCGGCAGGATCGAGGCAAGCGCCCCATACCCGATCAAGCCAGCCGTGACCTGAACCCCGGTCAGGGTGAACATCGGCCCGAATACGGGATGCTGCGCGACATGCCCCCCGCCAATGATCGCCAGGATCAGAAGAATGGCCCCGATGACCGAAACCTCGGTGATTCGTCCTGGACGAACTTTCTTCATGTAGATCCCCATGAAGACGGCAATGGGGATGGTGGCGACGACAGTGAAGACGGACCAGGGACTTTCGGCCATCGCCTTGACCACGATCAGACTGAGGACCGCCAGCAGGATGGTCATGATGCCGAAAATGCCGATCATGGCCACCCCTCCCGGGATCGGCCCCATTTCGGCGCGGATGATCTCCCCCATCGAACGGCCACCGCGACGCATGGAAATGGCAAGGATCATGAAATCCTGCACCGCCCCCGCAAGGACCACCCCGATGAGAATCCACAGCATGCCGGGAAAGTATCCCATCTGGGCCGCGAGCACCGGTCCGATCAAGGGGCCCGCGCCGGCAATCGCGGCAAAATGATGCCCGAAGAGGACGACGCGATTGGTGGGGACGAAATCCTTGTTGTCATTGAAACGAACCGCCGGGGTGGGACGGTTGGGATCAAGGGAGACGACCGTCCGGGCGATGAACAGGCTGTAGTAGCGATAACTCAGGGCATAGACGCACAACGCCGCGATGACCAGCCAGGCGGCGTTGACGCTCTCTCCACGCATCAGGGTCACCATGCCGAAGGCCACCGCCCCGACGATGGCAATCACGGTGAAGATCAATGTTTGCAGCGTCTGGTTTGGACGCCCGCCGACCGTAGCCATTGCGATCCCCCTTGAATCTCCGGGGACAATCCCCCGTCAAATGACAAAAACACCTACCATTTTTTCTTTCCAAGGGCAACAGGAATCGGATGATGCGCCACCTCGATCGGGCTTCAACGGTGTACGGATGCGTCGATCCAGCCGCCACCAAGCACCCGTGATCCATCATGGAAGACACAGGCCTGCCCCGGAGTGATGGCCCGCTGCGGTTGTTGAAAATGGACCAGCACCGAATCGGATTGCGAACCCGGTTCCAGACGGGCTGGCACGGGGGTAGCGGAATAACGAATTTTCACCTGGACCGACCTCGACGCATGGATTGGATCGACAAGCCAGTTGATCCGTCGCACCGAGGCCGTCGCGGCATACAACGCCGCCTCCGGGCCGACGATCAGTTCGTTGTTTTCGGCATCGATGGCGACCACGAAAAGGGGATGCCGCGCCGAAATTCCAAGACCGCGCCGTTGACCGATGGTATACCCATGGACGCCCTGATGCCGCCCCAGCAAAGCCCCATCCAGGCCACGGATCGGTCCCGGACGATCGGGCAGCCCCTGGCGACGAAAAAAGGAACCATAATCACCGTCGGGAACGAAACAGACATCCTGGCTTTCCCGCTTTTCCGCCAGATGCAATCCCCACTTCCGGGCCAACCGACGGGTTTCCTCTTTGGAAAGCGTTCCCAGGGGAAAACGGATCCGAGACAGGACCGTAAGCGGGGTCGTGGCCAGGAAATAGGATTGATCCTTGCGCGGATCATGACCGCGAAACAGTTGCGGTGGTTGATCCAAGGGAAATTTCAACACGGCATAATGTCCCGTCGCCAGAAAGGCGGCGCCAATCGACCCGGCCTGGTCGAGGAGATGCCTGAATTTCAGGATTTCGTTGCAGGCGATGCATGGATTGGGCGTCTGACCGTTGGCATAGGCATCGAGAAAAGGAGCCACCACACCGTGGGAAAATTGTTTCTGGAGATCGACCGTATAGAAGGGAATCCCCAATGTTTGGGCAACGCGACGGGCATCATCGACCTCATCGCCACCGCAACAACTTCGGCCTGAAGTCGCCACCGTCGCCGACGTTTCCGCTCCCGCCCAAAGGCGCATGGTCAACCCCACCACCTCGAACCCCCGATCGACAAGCCAGGCCGCCACCACCGACGAATCGACCCCCCCCGACATCGCCACCGCGACGCGCTGGGAGACTGTGGGATCCAGGGCATACTCTTCCCGGAAGGTCGTTGGCATCATGGCAGGAACGGATCGAGCAAAACGGGCGGTGATTTTCGTTGGATCAGATCGGCGATCGCGACACCGGTGATCGGAGCCAACAGGATGCCGTTGCGGTAGTGCCCCGCGGCGAAAAACAATCCACCGACGTGACGCGATTCCCCGAGGAGCGGTTTGCCGTCGCCGGTCGCCGGACGCAGACCGGCCCAGGTATCGGTCAACCGTCCCTCGCCGAGGATGGGCGCCATCGCCTTGGCCATGCCAGTGATGCGATGAATGCCATCGAGGGTCACTGCCTTGTCGAAACCGCGGTCCTCCAGGGTCGATCCCATGAGGACCCGTCCATCCCGCCTGGGAACGATGTAACCCTGGTATCCGTAGAGGACATGACGCAAAATGGCGGGACGCAGTTCCACCTGGACAATCTGACCCGACATCGGCCTGATGGGTGTTCGGAGTTCTGGAAGATTGGCCAATTCCATGCTCCACGCCCCCCCGGCGATGACCACCGCGTCGGCGGCAATCGTTTCGCCGGCAGCGCGAACGCCAACGGCCCGTCCCTGGAAAATTTCGATACCCCGCACCTGCAATCCGGTGCGAAAGCGCCCCCCCAAACGGCGAACCACCGCCGTCAGGGCACTGGCCAGTCGTCTGGGATCCAACTGGCAGTCCCGCGGATAGAAGTTCGCCCCGACCAGACGATCCGTCAATCCCGGTTCCAGGCGCAGCACCGCGTCCCGATCGAGGATTTCGACCTCCAACCCCCGATCCAGCATCCATTGGGCGCGCCCCGCCGCCAAACGTCCCTCGGCCGGGGTCAAGGCGATCTCCAGGACGCCCGAATCCTCGAAATCGACGCCAAATCCGGAAACATCCTCCAGTTCCCGGACATATTCCCGGAACATCTCCCGGCTGGCGAGGCAGAGTTCCAGAAAAGGTCCCGCCGTCGCCACCTCCGATTGCGCCCCCAGTATTCCCGCCGCCGCCGCCGATGATTCGGCCCCCGGCAACGATTTTTCCAGCAAGGTTACCGCGAAACCCCGTTGCAAAAGACGATGGGCCACGGCCGTTCCCATGACGCCCGCCCCGACGACGACAATGTGTTCCACCGGGTCACACTCCTTTCAGTGGAAAGATGAAACAACGGACGGATTCTTTTCGTTCCAGATCGTACCCCTGCCATTTGGCCCGTGGAATTTGCTGGTGTTCGGCGGTGATGAACCCCTGTCTCTGAAAAAACTCCATCACCCGGGATTGACGGGTACAGGAAAACAAAAAATGCAACCCGCGCCGTCGTCCCTCCTCCTTGAGCCTTTTGACCAGGCGCACCCCGATCCCCTCCCCCTGGTAGCGCGTCAGGGCGTACAAGGCGACCACTTCTCCGGCGTTTTCCGCCTCGTATCCTTCGGTGACCAGAGCCGCGACCCCCGCCAGATGGCGTCCCGAAATGAAGGCGCCGAAACCGTTGAGGAGAATGTTGGAAATCCGCTCTTCCGAACGGGGCAACAGGAACCCCTCCTTGACCCCCTGGTGGATCAGGGTGGCGACCTGGGAAAAATCATCCCAGACCAGAAGGCGAACCTCGCAATAGTGCCGACAGGAAAAAAAGGTACCGCTCCCTTCATAGGTGAAGAGTTCACGCTGGACCTCCTCCATGCGACACAATCCCACCGCCGCCACCCCGTGGGACAGCAAACCCTGAATGACAGGCAGAAGAAGTTCAAGCAACGGATGAAAGGCCATCCGGGAATGCGCGGTCAATTCCGACAGTTTACCAAAATTGATAAAATTGACCAGACGCCCCTGTCCGTCCTTGAGCCCGCCGTGCCTTTCGAGCAACATCATCCGGGAGATGCGCCATCTTCGTGCCAGTTGGACGATTCGATCGAGAAAATCGGCCAGATCCGAGGCGTGGATCGCCACCGGAAAAATTCCCGATTTTCTCTTCCACAGATCGGGAGGAATGTCCGGAAGCTGTCCCGCTTCGATGCGTTGCCAGCGGAGGTCCTGTCCCTGGGCGAGAAACCGTTCCAGGAGTTCCTGCCCGCGGCTGGCGGCGATGACGAAAACCACCGACCGAACCTCGGCAGCGCTCAGTTCCTCAAGACAGGCGGTAAAGGAAGGAAAGGCATCGGTGGCCTCATGATCCACCAATGCAAAGCACAGGGTCCTGCCGCGGAAGACATCAAGGAAAAATTCCTTTTCCGAATAGAAGAAATTCATGCACGGAAATCAGGCGGCAAGAAGCCCACGAAAGGGCGCCCCAGACAAAGAAGCCCCCGGAATCACAACGCACCGGACGGAAAGGGATTCAGAGGGGATGGACGTTGGCCGCCTGCAACCCCTTGAGGCCACGAACGACTTCAAAGGAAACCTTCTGTCCTTCCTCAAGCGATTTGAATCCTTCGGCCTGCACCGCGGAAAAATGGACGAAAACATCCTCGCTGCCATCATCCGGAGAGATGAAGCCATATCCCTTGGCACTGTTGAACCATTTGACCGAACCACGAACCGTCGCCGACATCGAACGCTCCAGAAAATGAACACTCGGAAAAAAAACGACGCGAATGCCTGGAAAGGATGGAAAACCATTCCCGACCCGGCCCGCATCCTTTCCTCTCCTCGGGAACACCATACGGTTTTCCCTCGACCGAAGGCAAGAGATATTTTCCCTGGGCCAGGAAAGCGAACGGATGTTTCAATTCCGGAATTTTCGGACGATGGCGTCCGGGACGTTGAAATCACGTTGCAGGAGGGACAAAGCATTCATGGCCTCCTGACGTCCGGAAAACAGGCCGACACAGACGCGCATCATTTTCCGCCCCTGGATCTGAAATTCCTGCCGGAAAGAGGGAAGCGTCAAAGCACGCAATCGGGTTTCGAGTTCACCGGCTTTTTGTTCCGAGGCGAAGGTGCCGACATAGATCATGTAGCGTTCGCCGTACAATTGTTTGACCCTCTGCACCTCAGGATCGTTGGGAGCGACGGCCAGCAGTCGATCGATCCGTTCCTTCATGGCGGATTCATTGCCTTTCCGCCGCGACTGCGCTTCCTGAAGATGGTTCATGGCCAGCCGGATTTCCTCCTTGATGTCCGGCGTCCCCGACGCTGACGCGGACCCATCCGGAACAGGGGAAGCAACGGTTCCCTGGGCCGGGCGTTCGCGATTTTCCTTTTCCGATTTTTTCAAGGCATCGGCAAGGCGGGCCTCATCCTTGGCCAATTGACGCCCCCGCCCCTCCAGCACCTCTTTTTCTGCCGTCAATCGCTCCTGTTCGCGCCGCAGTTTGTCCCATTCCGCATCAAGGGTGTTTTTGTCCCTGGTGGAAGGATCCCCGGTTTTCGCGGGGACCAGACGTACCAGACCGGACCAGTCCGTTCCCTTGATCTCGACCGTCCCATGTTCCGAGACATAGCCTGGGGCTGTCACCGAAACATGATACCGCCCCTCCGGAAGGACGATGGGAGCGGTATAGGGTTCGGCCCGTTCATGAATCCGCACCGAGGCATCATGCGGATCGGTCACCAGCGTGAACCGATGCCTGGGAACCGGAGGGGACTCGGCGGGGGACTCGGCGGGGGCCGGACGCGGCAGGACCAGGAGAACCATGAAGAAAACAGCGGCAAAAGCCACGTTTCCCACCTTCGCGCGACACATGTTCATAGGCACTGCCGATCCTTGAAGAAACGTATAGGGAAACCGGGAAACGCGATCGGGCAGGAATCCGATCCTCGCGCCCAGGCATGCAACCGAAATCCGGATCATAATCCAACTGGATGGCAAAATAAAACCGTCCCCCGGAAGAACGGTTCACTTTTTTAAAAGAAAAAAGCCGGGATCCAGTGGAAGATCCCGGCGAATGTGACCCAAGGAGTGAAGCGTGGTGTTGCGGGAGCGGCCTTGTTACAGGTTGTAGCCTCGTTCATCGTGAAGCGAGATGTCCAACCCCATGGTTTCCTGCTCGTCGTCCACCCGGAGCCCCATGATGGCCCCGACGATCTTGAGGATGATGAAGGTGACCACGGCACAGTAGATGGTCGTGGCGAGAATGCCGATGACCTGTACCGTCAATTGTTGTCCCATGCTTTCAATGCCGCTGGCAAAACCTTTCCCGCCCATTTCCTTTGCGGCGAAGACGCCGGTCAGGAGGGCGCCGATGATTCCGCCGATACCGTGAACTCCGAAGGCGTCCAGGGAATCGTCATAACCCATGTGCCGCTTCAGGGAGGTTGCGCCGAGGAAGCAGAAGATGCCGGCGGCCGCGCCGATGGCCAGGGCGCCGATGGGCCCAACGTAACCCGATGCGGGGGTGATGGCGACCAGTCCCCCCACGGCGCCGGTGACGATACCCAGGGCGCTGGGTTTGCCATGTTTCATCCATTCCATGGCCATCCAGACGAAGGCGGCGGTGGCAGTGGCGATCTGGGTGACGGCCATCGCCATGCCGGCGGTACCGTCGGCGGCCAGTTCCGAACCGGCGTTGAATCCAAACCACCCCACCCACAACATGCCGGCTCCGGTGACGGTCAGGGGAAGATTATGCGGCGCCATGTGCATGGTCGGATACCCTTTGCGGCGGCCAAGAACCAGGGCGGAAACCAGACCGGCGATGCCGGCGTTGATGTGAACGACCGTGCCGCCGGCAAAGTCGAGAACCCCCTTGGTTCCCATCCAACCGCCACCCCACGCCCAATGGCAAACCGGTGCGTAGACAAGGGTGATCCAGAGGGTCAGGAAGACCAGCATCGAGGAAAATTTCATCCGCTCGGCAAAGGCGCCGACAATCAGCGCCGGGGTGATGATGGCGAAGGTCATCTGGAAAATGACGAACACGGTCGTCGGAATGGTTCCCTTGAGCGAGTCGATGCCAATGCCCAGCAGAAACAGGTTGTCCAAGCCACCGATCCAGTCGTTGAGTCCGCCACCATCGGTAAACGACAGGGTGTACCCATAGATGGTCCACAAAATCGTCATCAGGGCGGTGATGGCAAAACACTGCATCAGCACCGACAGGACATTCTTTGTCCGCACCATGCCGGCATAAAACAGCGACAACCCGGGGATGGTCATGAACAGCACCAGAGCGGTGGAGGTCAGCATCCAGGAGGTATCACCCGAATTAAGCACACTTTCCGCATGGGCCAAGCCGGGAAAAAGCAGGACCGGCAGCACGGTCGCGGAGGAAAGCAGCCGGTTATTTTTCAGATACATCATGATGTTTCTCCTTGCGTTTCAAAGGACACCCGGTCCGGTTTCCCCCGTCCGCAGGCGGACGGCATGTTCGATATCAAGCACAAAAAGTTTGCCATCGCCGATTTTTCCGGTGGCCCCGGAGGCACGAATGGCCTGGATCACCTGGTCCAGGAGTTCGTCGTTGACCGCCACCTCGACCTTGATCTTGGGAAGGAAATCGACCTGGTACTCGGCGCCGCGATAGAGTTCGGTGTGGCCCTTCTGCCGTCCGAACCCCCGCACTTCCGAAACGGTCATTCCAGTAACGCCAACCGCCATGAGGGCCTCTCGAACGTCATCCTGTTTGAACGGTTTAATGATTGCGATCACCCATTTCATATCCTTCTCCTGACCAGAAGCCCCGCCGTCGCATCCTCAGGTTCGGGGCAGTTGCCGATTTTCCTTGAGATTTTTATCCGCAACTGCCGTGCCATCGATCAAACATCATGAAATAATTGAATTTAATCCAGCGATCAACCCGATTGTCCCTCAAAACAACCCCTTGAACGCACAAAAAATGGGCAACCATTGTGCAGTGCATGGTCGAATGCCTGTTTTTAGTGCATATCCAAAAGCAACCGTGCCCTGGAATTTCACTGTCCCAGGGATGTCGCCCCCATCAAAAACATTGAGTACAAAGCCAGCCATATTCATGTTTAACGAGATTTTTTCTCTTTAAGATTGACTTCCGTGCCGACACTGGCTACATTAAAGGCGTGATCTATTTAACAATCCAGCTTACAGGATGCGGCAAGATGATCGTCAGATGTTCACTCGAAAACTGGATGTCTTTCCGCAACCAAGTCACCTTTTCGATGGTCGCCAGCCGGGAGCGCCAGCATGGAAACAGGGTTTCCAGACTCGGAAAGTATCAGACAAGAATTCTTCCCGTTGCGGCAATTTACGGCGGCAACGCATCGGGCAAGACCAATTTTTTCAAAGCCCTGAGTTTTGCCAAGGATCTGGTCGTCAAGGGCACCCAGCCCGACAGTCGGATCCTTGTCGAGCCATTCAGACTGGACGCCAAAGCAACCGAACAGCCGTCACGATTTGGCTTCGAGCTGCTGATCGACGAAATCATTTACGAGTTCAGCTTCGTGGTGACCCGCAAAGCAGTTCTGGAAGAGAAGCTGGTAGCCATTACGAGCGCCAGTGAAAAGGTGCTCTACCATCACAAGGACGGAAAACCCAACTTTGACAATTCCCTGGCCAAGAACCAGTTTCTCCAGTTTGCCTTCAAGGGAACCCGGGACAACCAACTGTTCCTGACCAACTCGGTCTCGCAAAAGGTTGACGAGTTCCGACCGGTCTACGACTGGTTCAAGGATACGCTCGAATTGGTTGCGCCCGACTCTCGCTTCAAACCGTTCGAGAGGTTCTTTGACGATAGCCATCCGCTCTACGCGACCATGAACGAGATGCTGCCGCAGCTCGACACCGGCATCGCGCACCTGGGGAGCGAAACGATCCCATTCGAGAACATTCCATTGCCCGAGCCCCTGAAGACCAGGTTGCAAGAAGATATGAAGGAAGGCATAGCCGTTCGTCTGCTGACCTTGCCAATCAACGAACGATTCGTGGTAACCCGCAAAGATGGCGAACTGCTCGCCAAGAAACTGGTGACCTATCATTCGCAAGCGGACGGCACGGAGGCGAAGTTCGAGGTCCGTCAGGAGTCGGACGGTTCCCAGCGGGTGATCGATTTGTTGCCCGCGTTTCTTGATCTGTCGGTCCATGCCTCGAAGAAGGTCTACGTCATCGACGAGATCGACCGCAGCCTGCACACGCTGTTGACACGCAAATTGCTTGAGGCGTACCTGAGCAACTGTTCCACGGAAACCAGAACACAATTGCTGCTGACCACCCATGACGTTCTGCTCATGGATCAGCAACTCCTGCGCCGCGACGAAATGTGGGTCACCGAAAGAGATGCCACCGGGACCTCGAACTTGCGATCCTTCAGCGAATACAAGGATGTCCGGTACGACAAGGATATCCGCAAGAGCTACCTGCAAGGGCGCCTGGGTGGAACTCCCAGAATTCTCCTGGGAAACGCTTTGGTCAATCCCTGCCTCACCGAGGATCAGTGAGGGGAATGACTGATGCCACCAAAGAGACGCACATTCCAAAGACCACTTGGCGAGCGTCGTTACCGCAGACTGTTCGTGATCGCGGTGGAAGGCGTAAAGACCGAGCCACGGTATTTCGCCATCTTCAATGACCAACACTCAGTGATCCGGGTGAACTGCCTCAAAGGCAGTCACGATAGCGCCCCACCGCAAGTTCTGAAGCGGATGGAAGATCACCTCCGGCAGGAAAATTTGCGATCCACCGACGAGGCCTGGCTCGTGGTGGACAAGGATCAGTGGACCGACGAACAGTTGGCCCAGCTTCATGCCTGGGCTCAGGCACGCGACAATTACGGATTCGCCCTCAGCAACCCCAGGTTTGAATACTGGTTGCTGCTCCATTTCGAAGACGGTACCGGCATCACGTCGTCACGGAATTGCAACGACCGGCTGAAGCGGCACCTTCCCGGTTACGACAAGAAGATCGACACACGCAAAATCACCCACGACCGGATCGATCAAGCCATCCGCCGCTCCAGACTGCGCGACAATCCTCCCTGCACCGACTGGCCACGTACACTTGGAAGCACCACGGTTTACAAGCTGGTCGAAAACATACTTCAATCCGACTCCCAATGAAACAAAAAGGCAATACCCCCGGCCAGACCCCTTTCCCCGAAAAAACACTTCCGTCACCTCCCTTTTTCTGGCAATCTTCATTGAACGTGGTCACATTTTGGAAAACGGACGAAATCCTCAAGTTACACAGTGTGCTATTGTTTATTTTTCTTTTTCATCTTCCGATACACTTCATTTAAGGATGAAACTCATGGCGGGAAAAGGAAAACACAAGGGAAAAACGGAGGAATCCGCTCCGGAACAACAGGAACTCGAACAAAGGCTGGAACGCCTGGAAAAACGACAGACTGCCTTCGAGACCTCCGTCGAGGAACGTCTGCTGCAATTGTCGGAACGGCATGCCGCCCTGTTGCGCATGACCCAGGACAATGTGGAACAGCTTTCGGAACGGACCGCGGCCCTTCTGCGACGGATGGATGTCCAGATGGAACAACTGTCGCACCGTAATGATGCGCTGTTGCGCATGACCTCCACGGGATTTGAACAGTTGTCCGATCGCGACGAGGCCAGCAACCGGATGAATCATGAAAAACTGATTCAGCTGTCGGAACGAAATTCCGCCCTCAATCGCAAGGTGGTCGAACAGTTGGAACAACTGTCCGAAAGAAATACCGCCCTGCTGCGAAAAATGGCCAAAATCTCCAAGGAGGGGCATGAAATCGGGGAGTGAGGATCGATCCGGACACGGACAAAAAAGAAAACCCTTCAAAAAAATCAACGCGATGCAAGGAATTGTCCCAAGGCATCGATGACACCGTCTCGCCGGTGACGCTCATGTCCTTGATGACGGGCCTTGCCGACGGATGGGTTTGTCGTCCTTGGAGGGCTGTTGTCGATCACGAGCGGATCCTGGCGCGGTGGCGGTGGACCGGGCCTGGGGGCGCGGCGTCGCGGAAGAAGGCTCATTTCCTGGCGCGGTGGCGGTGGACCGGGCCTGGGAGCGCGGCGTCGCGGAAGAAGGCTCATTTCCTGGCGCGGTGGCGGTGGACCGGGCCTGGGAGCGCGGCGTCGCGGAAGAGGGATTTCCTGCCGTGGTGGCGGGTCGATTGGCGGCGGAAGGCTTGTCTTGTCGCCGAACAGGGAAGGGGCTACCCGTGTTGACGGAAGTGGCCATATCTTTTTTGGCATCGGATCGGGTTGAGACAGACGGGTCCCGCCGTTCCATTCCGTGGCCGCCGACATCGGGGGGCGCGTTTTTTTCAGGCACGACGACACGGGAGGGCGGGGACGACTTCGAGACATCCTCCGACCTGGCGGCGCCGATTTCCTGTTTGACGGCCTCCCGGGGCGCGGAATAAGGTTGACGGGAAACCGGTGGCGATTCGACCGGAACGGGAGGGGTGAGGATCACGATGGAGCGCGGAGAATCCGATTCCTTGTTCCCAGGAGATTGCCCCCTCGTCCCGTGCGTTTCCTCCGCGGTCATGGCATGGAAACGTCGCTCCTTCTCGGCCTTTTCATGCGCATGGCGAAAATGGACCACCAATGCCACGATCCCCTGAAACAACGCCAGCCCCAGATAGATGATCGCCCATTTGTAATCACGATGTTCCACGCCCACGACGGCATTGGTCCGAAGAATGGGCGACAAAAACAGTATATTGATGACGTTCATGCCGCCAATCGCCAGTGCGGCCCAATGGAGCCGGCCAGGCAGGAGCAACGTAAGAAGGCCCGGGATCAGGGTCAGATACCCCCCCAACAACGGAATAAAGACAAGCGCCAGGGAAATCAGCGCAATCAGAATGGCCAACGCGGTCATCGCTCGCAATCCTTGCCCTGATCGGTTGCCCCCGACGGGGCCAGGCCCGCGGGAGAACGTACCATGCTTGGCGATCCTTGTGTTTCCATAGTGAAAATAATATGAAGAACAAGGCTTGAGTGATCATCATATTCAATCATCGATACATGATTTGCAAAATGCAATTATCAATCCAATTCATCAATCGATCTTCAGGAGGTTGAATCAAGGATGTCCTGTCACGATCCGTCCAGGCCCATGGTCGATCCAACCCGTCATCGGGAATTCTGCCAAACCCTTCTCGATGCCTTGCCCGAAGGAGTTTTCGTCCATGCTGAAGGGATGATCCTCTATGCCAACGACATCGCCGCCAAAATCATCGGCGCCCAGGATCGGTACGAGCTGATCGACAAACCTTTGACATCCTTTTTCCCCCCCGACTCCTGGAAACGGATTCAAGAATCGATCGCGAGCGATCCGGGACCCAGAGGGCAGGGTTGGCCCGCGGAAATGGAACTTGTCCGTTTCGACGATCGCAAGGTGACCATCGAGTCCCTGACCACCATGATCACCCTGGAGTCCGTTGACCTGCTATGTACCCTGTTTCGTGACATCTCCCGCAGAAAGGAAAACGAAGATCGGATCCGTCATCAGGCCAACTACGACAACCTGACCAAACTGCCCAATCGCACCTTGTTCATGGATCGCCTCAATCGCGAGTTGATCCGGGCAAAACGGGCCAAAAGCCGGGTGGCGCTGATGTTCATCGATCTGGATCGCTTCAAGTGGGTCAACGATACCCTGGGACACGCCGCGGGCGATGAACTGCTGCGCGAGGTCTCCGCGCGGCTCAAGAAATCGTTGCGTCAATCCGATACCGTGGCACGGATGGGGGGCGACGAATTCACCGCCATCCTTCCCGACATGGCCCGCGGACCCCATGCCGAACGGGTCGCCGCCGAAATCCTGCGACAACTGACCATGCCCTTCATCCTCGAAGGACAGGAAGCCTTCATCTCCGGATCGCTGGGAATCAGCGTTTTTCCCGACGATGCCACCGAACTGGAAACGTTGCTCAAAAACGCCGATACCGCGATGTACCGGGCCAAGACCGAAGGGCGCAACGCCTACCGGTTCTTCACCCCCGACATGCATGCCGAAGCGCTCGAACGCATGGAACTGGAGAAGGACCTGCACCGCGCCCTCGAACGCAACGAACTCCAGATCCATTATCAACCCATCGTCGATCTTAAATCAGGCACGATCATCGGCGCGGAAAGTTTCCTGCGCTGGATCCATCCTCGCCGTGGCAATATCTCTCCCGCCATTTTCATCCCATTGGCCGAGGAAATCGGCATGATCGCCCATTTTACCGAGTGGGCCATTCGCACCGCCTGCACCCAGGCCCATTCCTGGCGTACACAGTTCAGGCTGGAAAACTTTTTCATCTCCGTCAACCTGTCCTGCACCCGGTGCCGTGAGCTGTCCACCGACGATAAAATTCCGGAAATCCTTGCCGAAACCGGCCTGCCTCCGACTGCCCTGGTCCTTGAAATCACCGAAAACATCCTGTCCGAGGATGAACCCCGGGCCATGGCCATGCTCAAACGACTCGTCAATCTTGGCGTCGATCTCTGGCTCGATGATTTCGGCTCGGGATCCTCCTCACTGAGTGTCCTGAAACGACTTCCCGTCAACGGCATCAAGATCGATCGCGCCTTCGTCGCCGACGACCATTCCGATCCCGAAACCGTCGTCCTGGTCGAGGCCATCATGTCCCTGGCCAACAGCCTGAAAAGAATGGTGATTGGCGAAGGGGTCGAAAATATCCGCCAGGCCCGCTTCCTGATTCAGCGTGGCTGTCCCATCGCCCAGGGCTATCTGTTTTCCCGTCCCCTCGATCCGGAAGCCTTCGGCAAAATCATTCACAAGGTGTTTCCTTTGGAATGACGGCACGCCGCCCCAAGGTTCCAATAATTTTTTCCTTGGGTATCCAAGTGTTCGGCAGCGGCAACCAATCTTGACAATTTCATCGACCCATGCTAGGCTTGTCAAAAAATAGATCTTTACTTTCATAACTCATCTGATCGGCTCAATCGCGTGTCCAATCTTGTCGTATTGCTGGTTCTGTTGTCGCTGTCCGCTTTTTTCTCCGGTGCCGAAATCGCATTGGTCTCCCTTTCGAAAATCCGGGTCGAAGCGCTCTTGCGGGAAAAACGCAGGGGCGCCAAAGCGCTCTACCTGCTCAAGAAAAATCCCAACCGCATGCTGGCCATCATTCTGATCGGCAACAATGTGGTCAATATTGCCGCCTCCGCCATTGGAACCGTACTGGCCACACATTATTTCGGTACACTCGGACCAGGATTGGCCGTGGGGTTTCTCACCCTGTTGATTCTCATCTTCGGCGAAATCACGCCAAAAACGATCGCCGTCAACCATTCCACGTCCATCTCCCTGACCGTCGCCCCCGTGATTCTGTTTTTCGGGCGGATCGTCAGTCCCATCATCTGGCTGCTCGAACACTTCACCTCCTGGCTGCAATCCCATTTCAATCTTCAGGCCGAACCGATGGTCACCGAGTCGGAGGTGGTCAGCATGGTCAACCACGGGGCCAACGAGGGGACGATCGAACACGATGAACGGGAGATGATCAAACGGATTTTCGCTTTCGATACCCTCAGGGCCGGCGATGTCATGATTCCCCGTGCCGAGGTGGTCACCATGGATGGCAACCGCACCATTCGCAATGCCCTGGGTGAAATCCTTTCCCATCGCCACAGCCGCATCCCCCTGCACACCGGCGATACCAACGACATCACGATGGTGGTGCATCTGCGCGACATTCTCTCGGCCATTCATGCCGATCGCTGGGATGTCTCCCTGATGGACATCGCCCATACCCCCATGTTCGTCCCGGTCAACCAGAGGGTGGACGAATTGTTCGAAAGCATTCGCAAGAAAAAGGAACGGACCGTCATCGTCGTCGGTCCGTTTGGCAACATGCGCGGGCTTTGTACCCTGGAAGATCTGGTGGAAGAGTTGGTGGGGGAAATCTATGACGACAAGGAGACGCCAAAAGAATTTTTCCACCCGAC
The DNA here is from genome assembly GCA_015228815.1 of Magnetococcales bacterium. Classification (NCBI taxonomy): domain Bacteria; kingdom Pseudomonadati; phylum Pseudomonadota; class Magnetococcia; order Magnetococcales; species Magnetococcales bacterium. The sequence goes on from JADGCV010000019.1 coordinate 45,807, forward strand.
CCCCGACGGCGAATTGTTGGCCGAGGGAAAAGTGACAATGCGCCGCGTCCATGAATATTTCGGCGACATCCATCTCAACTGCAAACCCACCGATTCCATCAACGAGTGGATTCTCCGGTCGGTGCAGCGCATCCCGGCGGCCAATGAACAGTTTGTCATCGATGATTTGTGGGTGGCGGTGGAACGGGCTTCACTCAATCGAATTCACAATGTTCGCATGGCGCTGCGCAGCGAAGTCACGGGGACCGGCAACGATCCTCATTATGATTTCAATTAAGAGGATATCCGGTACGCTTATTGCTCTATTCCCGTGTTCAAATCAAAGCAGTTTCACCAGAGCGGCCATGGCCCCGACAGCCACGACCATCAGGCTTCCGAGCTTGATCACCATGCGTTGCTCCAGTTCCTTGATATCTCGTTTCAACTCCGACCGGACCGACTCGATCTTGGCATCAAGTTCCTTGATATCTCGTTTCAACTCCGACCGGACCGACTCGATCTTGGCATCAAGTTCCTTGAACCGGACATCAATTTCCTTGAACCGGACATCAATTTCCTTGAACCGAATCTCAACCTTCGTATCCAGTTCCTTGAGCCGAACTTCGGCCTTCGTATCCAGTTCCTTGAGGTCCCGCTTCAAATCCACCCGGACCTGCTCCAGTTCCAGCCTGGTGGGCCGAACCTCAACCTTCGCATCCAGTTCTTTGAGCCGGACTTCGACCTTCGTATCCAGTTCTTTGAGCCGGACTTCGGCCTTCGTATCCAGTTCTTTGAGCCGGACTTCGGCCTTCGTATCCAGTTCTTTGAGCCGGACTTCGGCCTTCGTATCCAGTTCTTTGAGGTCCCGCTTCAAATCCACATGGACCTGCTCCAGTTCCAGCCTGGTAGCCAGCCGGTCTTCCATCCATTCGACGATGGTCTCGGCCTGTATTTCCGCCTGGGCCTCGGGAACGCCTGCGGCTTTCAATCTTTTGGCGTAGGCCAGCGAATCGAACATGAGCGACATGGTGGGGTTCCCCGTTTTCCCGGATTGATGACGCCTTCTTCCCGCAGGCACATCCAAGGGAAGGGGCCAGCCCCTTCCCAGACCCATCCGCAATCAGGCAAAGGGTTTGAGGACATCGGGTTGCACCACCTGTTGATGCAAGCCCGCATCGTTCCAACTCCCCCCCCAGGACAACACCATCAACTGCGAATAATACAGGATTGGAATCTTGAAACGGGTCCCGAAGAGTTGATTGATCTTGCCTTGATAGACCTCAAGATTCAATTGGCAGACAGGACACGGGGTGACAACACATTCGGCCCCCCCATCCACCGCACATTGAAGGATCTCCCTGGTCAGTTGACACGACTTTTCCTGCTCCGAGAACATCAAAGCCCCACCGCAACAGGCAACCTTTTTGGCAAAGGGAATGGCCGTGGCCCCGGTCAGCTCGATCATTCGATCCAGATATTGCGGATTTTCAAAGGAATCCCCGGCAATGCCAAAAGGACGGTTGGTCTGACAGCCGACATAACCAGCCACCTTCAGTCCGGTCAACGGCTTTTTCACCTTGCCCTTCATGGCGTCCCAACCGATGTCTTCGATAAGGACCTCAACCATGTGCCGGGTCTTGATCCCCCCCTCATAGGAAAGTCCCCCCTCCTTGAGGGCAAGATTGACCTTTCCCCGCAACTCGTCATCATGATCAAGCCGCTCGTTGGTCTCGCGCATCGAAAGCCAACAGGCAGCACAGGTGGCAACCAGATCGCGCTCCCCCTGCTGCTGCCTGGAAAGGGCAAAATTGCGCGCCGACAACGACAAACGGGGAATCACACCGCCCCCCGCATAACCGATCGAGGCGCTGCAACAGTTCCAATCATCGATTTCATTGAGCTTGATGTCGAGCATCCGGCACATCGACTGCACGGAGGTCTCCAGATTGGCCGCGGAGGCGTTGTGTTCCGAACTGCAACCTGGAAAGAACGAATACTCCTTCATGCCTTGCCCTCCTTCTGATTTTCAAGTTCAAACGCCTTCTTCAACATGGCTTTGAATCCGGGATAACCCTTTATTTTTCCACGGAAAGGGAGGGGTTTGAGACGTTTGGCCTTCAACATGCCCAACGCCGAATCCTTCATTTCCAATCCCTGTTTGATCCCTTCGCCGATGCCATCCTTGAAATACAGTTTCATCGTCAGGGCCGCCTCGCCGACCCGACCGGTAGCGACGATGTTTTCCCAGAAAATGTCCTTGGCGAACTGATGGGTCGGTTGTTTGGGATTGGCCTTGCCCTGAACCGAAGCATAACGGGCCAGACCATGGACGATATGGGTGATGGGAAGATTGCGCGGGCAACGGACAATGCAGTTGTAACAGGAGGTACACATCCACATGTCGGAACTGGTCAATACCTCGTCGCGCATTCCGGCGCGGACCATCTGAAAAAGCTGCCTCGGGGAATAGGTCCAGGCCCCAAGAAAGCCCATGGGGCAGGATCCGGCACAAACGCCGCACTGCATGCACATCTTGATCCAGTGCCCCTCTTCCGAATTCTGATAGACCTCTTTGGCGAACGTCAGGTCGTATGTCATCGATTGTTCTCCAGTCGGAATCGCGCCACCGCTCGAAAAACCCGAAAAAAGCGGAGGATCGAGCGGGGCGCAACCGTTGATCGGGATTAGAATTCCTTGTAAGGATTGGGATCCAGTTCACTGATTGCCGCCACAAAGTCATTGATGACCTTGGGGAGGGTCTCGGCGTCCATGATGTTGACCTCCACCATCTTCACCCGATCCGATTCCAATTGCAGGCGATCCAGAGTTTCGGAGACCTTGCTCAGGCGGATTTCCGCCAGGGCCGAACCACGGACGTTGTGGCACTGGTAATCGGTACCATGCCGGCATCCCATCAGAAGAACACCGTCATACCCCTTGGACATGGCATCGGCGATCCACACCAGACTCATCGATCCCATGCAGCGCAAAGGGATGATGCGAATGTAGGGCGAAAGCGGCGTGCGATTGCGTCCCACCATGTCGATGGCAGGAATGGCGTCGTTTTCGCAGGCAAAGACGAGAATCCGCGGTTTTTCATCGTCCGCCTCGGGGATTTCCATCTCCTTGAGCATGGAGCCGATCATGTCCACCGAATAGTTGGCGAAAGAGATGATCTTCTGCGGACAGGCCCCCATGCAGGTGCCGCAACGGCGACACCGGGTTGGATTGAACAGAGGATTGCCCTTTTCATCCTCGTTGATCGCCCCGAACGGACATTCCTCGGTACAACGTTTGCACTGGGTACACCCCTCTTCCCGGAACGAAGGGAAGGAAAGATCGCCCGCGCGCGGATGGACCGCAGCCCCACGGGCAACCGATTCCACCACCTGGATCGCCTTCAAGGCCGCGCCGGCAGCATCGGTCGTCGAAGCGGAAATGCCCATCGGACGCCGGGCCGGGCCGGCAACGTAGATTCCCGTGCGCCGGGTTTCATAGGGAAAACAGATGAAATGGGAGTCGGGAAAATTGTTCTTCAACGAAGGCAAACCCGGTCCCTGACGGTATTGCAGATTGAGCACCGATCCCGGAAGATCATCGACCTGCTTGCCGACCGGAGAAGCGGAATTGGGATCCTGGGTATCGACGGTGGTCTCCATCCCGGTCGCCAGGACCAGAAGATCGACCTCCATTTTGGCCTTCTGGCGCAACAGTTTGTCATCCACCTCCAGGGTCAATCCCGAGGGGGCCTGGGAAACCTGCCCGATGTCCCCCTTGATGAAAATCCCCCCCTCGTTCTGAACCTTGCGGTAGAAATCCTCCATCTGCCCCGGAGTCCTGATTTCCTGGTAGATCAGATAGGCGGAAGCCTCGGGATGATTTTCGATGACATACAACGCCTGTTTGAGCGAATAGGTGCAGCAGGCACCGGAACAATATTCCAGATGGCTCGAATCGCGCTGACCGGCGCACAGAGCGAAAGCGACCCGCCTGGCGGGTTTGCCATCGGACTTGCGAACAATTTTGCCCGACCTGGCCATCTCCTCGAATTCCATGCTCGTCAGGACATCGGGAGAAGAACCGTATCCCAGGCGCTTGTCCAGTTTGCCCGGGTCGTAAGAGCGGTAACCCGTGGCGATGACGATGCCGCCAACCCGTTCCACCGAGGTCGCGGAACCGTTCTTGAGGGTGACATCGAACAACCCTGGGGCGCCGACGGTCTTCTGGACCACGGTGTTGTTCATGATGCGGATGTGTTTGTTGCCCTTGACCTCGGCCAACAGCTTGGGCAGGGGATTTTCCTCAAGTTTGTTGTAGGGGGCGCGGGCAGGAGATACCTTGTGCATCAGGGCAACCTTGCCGCCCAGGGTCTCCTCCTTTTCCACCAGAAGCGCATTGTAACCGGTCCGGGCGACCTCCAGTGCCGCCGTCAACCCCGAAATCCCGCCGCCAACCACCAGGACATCCTTCGAAAACGGCGTCGACGCCGCGAAAGGATTGGGTTGGTTCATCTTCTTGACCTTGACACATCCGCAGCGGACGTAGTCCTCGGCCATCATCTGACGGTCTTCCTCCGCCGTCTCGTTTCCTTCGGGGACATCGAGGACCCACAGGCACTTGTCGCGGATGTCCACCCGATCCATCTGGGCAACCCCCAGACGGAATTCCTCGGTCTTGACCCGGTGGGAACAGCCGACGATGATCAGGGCGTTGACCCCTTCCGCCGACATGTCCTTCTGGATCATTTGGATTCCTTCGCTGCCGCAAAGGAATTCATGATTTTTCACGACGGGGATTTTCTGTTCCTTGGCGGCGACGTTGCCGAGCGCCTTGACATCCAGGGCCTCCCCGATGCCGCAGCCGGTACAGATATAGCAACCGATCTTTTTTTCCATCGTTCCCTTATCCCTTTGCATGCACAGCTGTTTGAATGGCCCGGAGCGCGGATGCGGTGCTCGATTGGACCGAACCGGACACATCGGAAGGTTGACTGGCGCAACCCGAGGAAAAAAGTCCGCCTCCCGAAACGACAAAGCCATAATCGTCGTAACGGGCTTCCTTCAGGGGAACCCTGGAGGTGGTCGCGGAATTGGGTTCCATTCCCGTGGCCAAAACCACAAGATCGAACGGTTCCTCGTAGCGGACGCCGGTAAGGGTATTCTCACCCACGACCACGGGATTGCCGGTTTTGGGATCTTCATCGATACGGGCCGGCTTGGACTTGATCCACCGGACCTGGGAATCGGCCTCCACCATTTTCTGGAAGGCTTCGTAGCGGTCCATGGCCCTGAGATCGATATAGAAGATGGTCACCTTCGAATCGGGATACAGACCACGAACATAGGTGGCCTGCTTCATCGAGGCCAGACAGCAGATCCGCGAACAGAAAGGCAAATAGTTGTGGTCCCGGGAGCCGGCGCACTGGATGAAGGCGACATTCCGCGCCTCCTTGCCGTCGGAGGGACGAATGATCCTGCCTCCGGTGGGGCCAAACCGGTCGGCCATCCGTTCGAAGCGCATGTTGGTGGTAACGTTGGCGAAACGGCCAAAGCCGTAGGGTTGGATTTTTTCCGCATCGTAGGGTTTCCAGCCCGTGGTCCAGACAACACTGGCCACCTTTTCCTCGATGACCACCGGCTGCATGCCCGGTTCGATGGCGCCAACGGGACAGACCTCGACCAGTTTTCGCGCCTCGTCGGTGGCGGCAAAATCGGGATCCATGTAGAAATGGCTGGGGAAGGCCATGAAATGATCGTTGCGGATGGCCTTGACCTTGTTCATGCCGAAGTTGTAGGGATTGTCCACTTCGGTGGTGCAGGCCTTGGCGCATTCGCCACACGCGGTACACTTGTGGTTGACGAAGCGCGGATGTTGCCGGATCCTCGCGGTAAAGGCGCCGGTCGATCCGGTGATCTCTTCCACTTCCGCGAGCGTCATCAGACGGATGCGCGGATTGTTCTTGATGCGCTGGTAGTTGATCTCCAAGCCGCAGGTGGGAGAACAGAGCTTGGGAAAATATTTATTGTGCTGCGCGACCCGGCCTCCGAAATGGGGAGATTTTTCAACCAGGAGAACATTGTATCCGACTTCGGCAGCCTCAACGGCAGTGGTGAGACCACTGATTCCGCCGCCGACGACCAAAATGGTTTGGCCCGCGGCTTGCCCATCCACCATGATTCACCTCCGAAAGCGTTGCAAAAAAGAGTGGGTATGACCCGGAGTGACGTGGTTCCTTCATTCCAGGCTTAAGAGTTCCTTCAATAGGTCAGCATGATTTTTTATGCTGCATGGCCGAACGAATTCTGATTCTATGAATCCCTCGGAGAATGTTCAACGGAGTTTCGCGATTCGATCATCTTTTGCTTGGATAAAAACAATATTGTTTTCAGTCTGGCATGGTCCCCACGTCGATCGCCCTTTTCGGGCAGTGCCAGGACCGGCGCCAATCATCGAAAATGACCGGTGCGCCAAACCGGTTCAACAATCAAGAAGCCCCAAAGGAACGACATGAACAACGCCGGTTTCAAACTCCTGCATCGGGAACATGTGGAAGCCTTGAAAGTCACCGTGGAATCCCATCTCCACGAGGAGACCCGCGCCCGACATCTTCACCTGGCGACCGATGATGGGCATAACGCCTTTCTGGTGGCTTTTCTGACGATTCCCACCGATTCGACGGGGGTGGCGCACATCCTCGAACACACCACGCTGTGCGGCAGCCAGCGGTATCCGGTGCGTGATCCATTCTTCATGATGCTCAGACGCTCGCTTTCGACCTTCATGAACGCCTTCACCGCCAGCGATTGGACCGCCTATCCGTTCGCGTCGCAATCGCGCAAGGATTTCGGCAATCTGCTCGATGTCTATCTGGACGCCACGTTTTTTCCACAGTTGCTCGAACTGGACTTTGCCCAGGAGGGATGCCGCATCGAACTGGAAAACCCGGAAGATCCGGCGTCGCGGCTGGTCTACAAGGGGGTGGTCTTCAACGAAATGAAGGGGGCGATGAGTTCCCCCGAGCGGGTCCTGTGGGAACACCTGTCGCGGCACATCTTTCCGACGAACGCCTATCATTTCAACAGCGGCGGCGATCCGGAACACATACCCGAGCTGACCTGGGAGGCGCTGAAAAAGTTCCATGCCCGGCATTATCATCCATCGAACGCCATCTTCATGACCTTTGGCGACATTCCCGCCGCGGAGCATCAGAAGGTGTTCGCCGAGCGGGTGTTGTCCCGTTTCACGGGTCAGGCGATGGATCTCGGAGTCGGGCGCGAACAGCGCCGCGACGAACCTCTGCGGGTGACGGGAACCTATGCCCTCGACGGCGAAGAGGAAACCTCGGAGCGGACCCATGTGGTCGTCGGCTGGCTGTTGGGAGAGAGCGTCGATCAGGAACTGTTGCTCAAAACGCATCTGCTCAACGGGGTATTGTTGGACAACAGTTCATCGCCGCTCTTGAAGTTTCTCGAAACCACCGACCTCGGAACCGCCCCCTCTCCCATCTGCGGACTGGACGATTCGGGTCGGGAGATGGTCTTTGCCTGTGGCGTGGAGGGCTCGGAACCGGAACATGCCGATGCGGTCGAACAGGGAATCCTGGAGGTCATCGAAAGGGTGGCCCGGGAAGGGGTGGAACAGGAACGGGTCGCGGCGGTATTGCATCAACTGGAGCTGTCGCGACGGGAGATCGGCGGCGATGGTTTGCCGTATGGTTTGAAACTCATGCTGACGGCCCTGCCGGCGGCCTTGCATGGCGGGGATCCGGTGTCGGGGCTGGCGCTGGATCCGATTCTCGAACGGCTGCGCGAGGAGATCACCCATCCCGAGTTTATCAAGGACCTGGCGCGGAAATGGATCCTGGACAATCCCCACCGGGTCCGGGTGGTCCTGACGCCCGACACCACCCTGAACGCCCGTCTGGCGCAAAAGGAGGCGGACCGCCTTGCCCAGCTCAAGGAAAAAATGACCGTAGAGGAAATCCGACATCTCCAGCGTTTTGCCCTGGATCTGCGGAAGCGCCAGGAACAGGAAGACGATTCGGAGGTGCTGCCGCGGGTCACCCTGGCCGACATCCCCCCCACTCCGGCCATTCCGGTGGGTTCGGCGCGGACCGGTTTTCCCTTGCCCCTGACCCATTTCGACCGTCCGACCAACCGCCTCGTCTATCATCAGGTCATTCTGGATGTCCCGGAGATGACGGATGAACTGCTCGACCTGCTGCCACTTTTTTCTTCAAGCCTGGCGGAAGTCGGAGTGGGCGCCAGGGATTATCTGGAAACCCAGGCGTGGCAGTCGGCCATCAGCGGCGGCATCGGCGCCCGGACCTCGGTGCGTGGCGATGTCCTGGAAACAGGCAATTTTCGTTGTGTCTTCTCGGTGTATGGCAAGGCATTGACCCGCAACCAGGCGCACCTGGCGGAATTGATTCACGACACCCTGCTTGCGGCCCGGTTCGACGAACGGACCCGGATTCGCGAACTGATCGCCCAGTTTCGCGCCGGGGCGGAAATGCGGGTCAATGACAACGGCCACGTTCTGGCCATGAGCGCCGCCAGCGCCGCAAGCAGTCCGACGGGAACGCTTCACGAACGTTGGAGCGGCATGTCGGCGATTCGCCGGCTCAAGCAGTTGGACGAATCACTGGACGACCCCGTGCAACTCGATGGATTGTGCAGCCGTTTCAAGGCGATCCAGGAGATTCTCCTGAAGGGGCCGCGGCAACTGCTGGTGGTTGGCGAACAGGAAGATTTTCCGGGAATGGAGGACACCTTGCGACGGATGTGGGCGGATGGGGGGCCTGGCGACGGAATGGATCCGTTGCGTCCCAGGCCGGTGCGGGTGATGACGCATCAGGGATGGGAAATCGTCACCACGGTCAATTTTTGTGCCCGGGTCAATCGTTCGGTCCCATTTTCCCATCCCGATGCCCCGGTTCTGTCGGTGCTTGGCCAATATCTGAAGAACGGATTCCTGCACCGTGCCATTCGCGAGCGTGGCGGCGCCTATGGGGGGGGAGCGGGTTACGATTCCGACACCGGTTCCTTCCGTTTTTATTCCTACCGCGATCCGCGGCTGTCCGAGACGATCGCCGATTTTCAACGTTCCCTGGAATGGCTCCACGAGGGCCAGCATCCGCCCCGGGCCTTGGAGGAGGCCATTCTTGGGGTCATCGGCGCCATCGACCGTCCCGCATCGCCGGCGGGCGAGGCGCGACGCGCCTTCCACGACACCCTTCATGGTCGCACCCCCGAGCGCAGGGGCCGGTATCGCGCGGCGGTCCTGAACGTCACTCTGGAAGATTTGCGCCGGGTCGGCGGGGATTACCTGAGACCCGAAGAAGCCTCTTACGCGGTTGTGGGGAGTGCCGCGGCCCTGGATCGGGAGACCGATTCGACCTGGAAGCGTCATTCGCTTCAGGATGAACACTAAATCACGGCCACTATTGCGGGTCCAGGGGGATCATCCCCCTGGTGGGGTCCAGGGGCAAAGCCCCTGGTTGGGGTCCGGGGCGAAGCCCCGACCTGCCATCACGGAACACGTTCCATCTTTCTTCGGGAGAAACCATTCATGGACCAACGTCTTTCTCTTGTCACCCTGGGCGTTCACGATTTGTCGCGGTCGCGGGCCTTCTACGAAAGCCTGGGCTGGCGGGCCTCGATGGCCAGTTGCGACCAGGTTTGTTTTTTCCAGACCGGCTCCATGGCCCTCGCCCTCTATCCCATGGCATCTCTATTGGAAGATTCAGGCAAGGGCGGATGTGTTCCCGTCGCCGGTGGCATCACCCTGGGGATCAACGTACCCGAACGCCAGGATGTGGACCAGAACCTTGCCACCGTCCTGGCCTTTGGGGGAACACTTCTGCACGCCGCCATCGACACCCCATGGGGTGGCCGGACTGCCTATTTCGCCGACCCCGACGGCCACCCCTGGGAAATCACCTGGGCCCCCATGTTTACCCTGGGACCTTCGGGAGCGCTGCTCCTCCCTTGAAAACAAGAATCGTCCGGGCAATCCTGCAAGCGCCGCGGATTGATTTCGACCGTGACATGCACCAGTTGCCGATGATCACGCAGCAGATCGCGGATTGCCGAGGGTTCGATCGGCGCCATGGTCTCCAGGACGAGGATGCAGGCATACATTTCCCGCCCGACACGCCACAGGTGAAGGTCGGACAGGGTGTGGTCGATGCCACTTCCGGCAAGGGTTTTTTCGATGTCCTCGACCAGGGGATGGTCCATTTCGGCATCCAGGAGGATCCGCCCCGTCGCCCGCAGGAGTTGTCCCGCCCACACCGCCACCAACACCGAACCGACAATCCCCATCATCGGATCGAGCCAGTTGGCGCCCCACATTTTTCCCCCCATCAACGCCAATAGCGCCAGGACCGAGGTCACCGCGTCCGCAAGGACATGCATGAGGGCGGAATGCTGGTTCAGGTCGTGGGCATGGCCGTTTGCAGAATCATGCGCGTGCGAATGGTGATGTTCTCCGGCATGGGTGTGGGCGTGGCGATGCCCTGCCGAATCGGCAACCTGACGATATTGGTCCAGGGAATGATGGCTGTGCGCAACGTGCGCGTGTTGTCTCTCGGAAGGGTCCTCGTCCTTGAGAAGCCAGGCACAGGCAAGATTGACCAACAAACCCGCGAAGGCAAGGATCATGGCCTGATCGTAATGAATCGGGGCCGGTTCCAGGAGTCGTTCCAGGGAATGATAAAGCATCATGGCGGCGATGCCCGCCAGGGCGATGGCGCTGGTATAGGCACCGAGGATTTCAATCTTCCACGAGCCGAAACTGAACCGGCGATCCTCGGCAAACCGCCGTGCCGCCCGATAGGCCAGGACCGAAAGTCCCAGGGCGAGGGCGTGGGAACTCATGTGCCAGCCGTCGGCAAGCAATGCCATCGAGTTGGTGAGCCAGCCGCCAATGATCTCCAGCACCATCATCGCCAGCGTCAGAAAAGCGGCGTAGCGGGTGTTTCGTTCCGCCAGGGGGTTTCCCGAATCGAAGGTGTGGCGGTGAACGCCCTTCCCGGAAGCGGAAATGAATGTCATCGAATCGATCCTTGTCAAAACGCCCTGGAACGTCCAACTTTTTCAGGCGACCATGCCAGGGTGGCGCTCATGCGGAGGTATCCGGCCATGTTTCAGGAGAAAAAGAGTGGACAGAACATACCCCACGGAAACCGCGGCGCAAACGATGGATACATCGAGCATCCCGAACCCGTTCCATGCCAGAAGGACCAGAGCGGCGTTGACCAGCGCCTGAATGGCGTGGGCGATGAAACACAGGCCGGCCCGGTTCATGGCCATGAGTGTATAATAGGCGGGGACGCCGGCCAGATTGGCCCAGATCCCCGGGAGCAGAATGCCGAACGCCTGGGCAAGTTCGGAAGAATAACCCTGCCGCAACCAGAATTCAAATCCCGCATCCGAAAACCACCACAACCCGAGAAACAACGGAATCAGCAGCAGAACCAATCCCTGCAAACGTCGCTGGACGTGTCCGATCCGCTCCCGGCGCCCGCCGTCGTTGGCCATCCGGCTCAACTCGGGCAACAAGGGACGCATCCCCTCGGCGACCACGGACCGCAATTGATTGGCCACCCGGTAGACGATGTCATAGACCGGAATGGCGGATACCCCGACACAGCGTGCGATCATCATCCGATTGAAGGGGTCCAACAGCATGGAAACCAGGGCGCCGCCAAAGACCAGGGCGCTGAAGTCGATCATGGCGCGAAACCTGGCCCGGTCAAGGTTGGCGCGACGAAGGATGCGCAGGCTGGAAAGGCGACGGATCACAAGGATGGCTGCCAGATGTTGGCCACAATGCGACAACCATGAGGCCAACAGCAAACTTTCAAGTTTCCAACCCAAAAAAAACAAGAGAATGGAAAGGACGATGGTGACGACCCGCCCCCCCGTCTCGATGGCGTTGGCCAGGTCCATCCGTCCCAGTCCCGCCACGACCGCCTTGAGCGCCTGAACGATCAGCACATAGACCGAAAGAAGTCCAATCCAGGGCAGCAACCATTGGGCGATGGCCGTCAGTTCTCCAGGAAAACGAAACCATTGGATGATCGATGTTCGCAGCCCAAGGATCGACAGAAAGACAAGGCTGCCCGAAACGGTCAACAGCATCAGCGCCATGAGGACATATTGCCCCATCGCCGCCATATCCTCCTGCCCCTGGGCTTCGGCCACCAGTTTGACGATGGCGGTACGAATCCCCAGGTCACCCAATTGGGCAAAGACCAGCACCACCCCCAGGGAAAGCCAGACGCCATAGAGTTCATAGCCAAGAAAGTGGAGGTAGACCGGATAGGCGAGGGCCAACACAAGGATATTGATGATATTGGTCACCACGGTGGAGACCATGTTGATCCGCAAACGCGATCCAAAAAAGCCGCGCCACCACACACGGAGATGATTCACAAATCCTCCGAAAAAATGCCTTGAACCGGTTGCACAGCCCGCCACCAAGGACCCGGTCGATCCGGCGATCGATAGAAGCGGCAGGGAGCGTTTCGCAAACGCCCCCGCCATAAAATCGGATTCCCCTGGACGGTCGGACACGACATGGATAATCTCTTCCGGAAACGGTTTTTTCCGCCGCTCCATTCCGTTTGTCCATTGTTCATGGATCCAAGAGAACCGTGAAGGTTCGCCTCGTCATGCGCAACCGCCTTTTTCTGGCCGGACGAATTTTGAAAAGCGCCCTTTTCGAATCGATTCGCCCGTACAAATTGACGTTCGCCGTCACCGCGCGGTGCAACAGCCGTTGTCGCAGCTGCGCCACCTGGCGCCACGACGCGGTCGATGAACTCTCCCTGGAGGAGATTGAACATTTTTTTTCGGTCAATCCTCATTTTCAATGGCTCGATCTGACCGGCGGCGAGTTTTTTCTGCGCGACGATGCCGTGGACATCGCCCGGATCGCATTGCATCACAGCCGCCGCTGTTTTCACCTGCACATTCCCACCAACGCCGTCGATCCCCATCGGACAGCCTCCGGAGTGACAAAAATAAACGCCCTGGCCGCCGACCTTTTCACCGTGACCATCAGCCTCGATGGACCGCCCGAAGTCCATGACCGCATCCGCGGCGTCGCCGGCAACTGGCAGGCGGCCATGGAGGTCTATCAGGCCCTGAAAGGGCTGACGAGCGCCTCGTTCCGCATTTTTTTCGGTTTCACGGCAAGCCCCTGGAATCTGGGAGACTTTCCCGCCACCGTCGCTGCGGTACGGCAACGGTTCCCGGAGGTCACCCTGCATCACTTTCATCTCAACCTGTACCACCGCTCGTCCCACTACTACCGCACCCGGGGCGAATCCCCCCCCTTCCAGGGCCATGAGGCGGCGGTTCTGGACCAGGTCCACCTGTTTCGCCGGGGAATTGGCGGCTCCTTCGATCCCATTGCGCATCTGGAGCGGCGGTATCTGGGCCTGGTCAACCATTTTCTGGCGACCGGACGTTCCCCCCTCCCCTGCCAGGCGCTGGCGGAATCGTTATTCCTCTCCGCCGATGGAACGGTCTATCCGTGCAGTATCTGGGACCGTCCCCTGGGCAATCTGCGCCGCGACGGGTTTCATCTCGAACCGATTCTGGCTGCCTCCAGTGGTGTCCGCAAGGAAGTACGCGACGAGCGCTGTCCCGGATGCTGGACCCCGTGCGAGGCCTATCCATCCATTCTCGCCGGATTCTGGCGTTCGCCACGATCAAGACCATCTCCCGCAGCCGGTGGACCACGCCACCCCATCCCATCGTCCCCAGCCGCTTCGGTCACCGACCCTTGAACAACACACCCCCATGCGATCTTCCCGGTGCGGACTCTGCCCCTTTGCCGTTCACGATCGTCATTCCAACACGCAACGAGGCCCCGACCATCGCCGACATCGTCTCCCGCTGTCTGCGCCTGACCCCCCATGTCCTGGTCATGGATACCGCCTCGGAAGATGGCACGGAAGAACTGGCCCGGCGTGCCGGGGCCCGGGTCGAAAAGGTGACGCGACCCGGCAAGGGGCGGGCCATCCGCGCCGCCATCGGCCTTCTGAACACCCCATTGGTGGTATTCATCGACGCCGACGGGTCTCATGTGGTGGAGGACATTCCGCTCCTGCTCGCGCCCCTCCGCGAAGGTCGTGCCGACCACGTTCAGGCCTCCCGCCTCATCGGCGGTTCCAGCGAACTTCATGGCGGTTTCGATGAATTTTTCCGCCTGGCCGGCAGCGCCCTGATCACTGCCCTGATCAACTGGCGTTTCAAGGTGCGGTTGAGCGAAAGTCAGAACGGCTTTCGCGCCTTTCGCGTCGAACTGCTTCGGGTACTCGATCTCAGGGAAAACACGACGACCATCGAGCAGGAAATGGTCATGAAAACCTTGAAGGCGGGTGGACGCATCGCCGAGGTCCCCAGCCATGAACATCCCCGTCTTCACGGTCGTTCCTGCATTCGCCTGTCACGGGTCTGGTGGCGCTATCTTTTTTCCCTGATCGTCGAATTGTGTACCTGAAAGGAAGCCCCTCCAGGCAGTCCCCTTCTTTCATAATGACGGAGATCCATGATCATTCTTGGCCTTTGGGATGGACACGACGCGGGAGCGGCACTCCTGATCGATGGGCAACTTGTCGTTGCAGTCAACGAGGAACGATTGAGCCGCCGCAAACTGGAACCCTGTTTTCCCCATCGAGCCATCGGTGAATGCCTCTCCCTGGCCTCGATTTCTCCCGAAAAAATCGACCATGTCGCAGTCGCGACCTGCGATGTCGCCAAAACCCTGGCCCGCCTCATCCCGGCCACCCGCGAACGTCATTACCAGCTCCGCCGCCGTTTGCAGTTTCCAACCCGCCTCGACCGGATCGGCCATCGGATAAAATACCACATCACCCAATGGCCCCGCGTTCCAGGAAGTGATCGGCTGAACCTGTTCCTGCTGCGACGATCGCTCGCCACGGTTGGCATCAACGACATTCCCCTTCATCTGTGCCTGCACCATCCCTGCCACGCAGCAACCGCCGCCTGGTTTTCGGGAATGGATGCAGCCACGGTCCTGACCCTGGACGGGGTGGGCGATGGCCTCTCTGGAAGCGCCTGGCGCCTCGACAACGGAACATTACATCCCCTGGCCACGATCGCCGGACAGGATTCCCTGGGATTGTTCTTCGAACACGTCACCCACCTGCTCAACATGCGCGAACTGGAGGACGAAGGCAAAGTCATGGCCCTGAGCGATCATGCCCCTCCGATCGCCGACCCGGACAACCCATTGCGCTCCCTGTTCCGCGTCGAAGGGTTGACCCTCCGCGGTCGTCTCCATGGCGAACGGTTGATCCAGTATCTGCGTTCCATTCTGTGGTCCACCTCCTGGGAACGTTTCGCCGCCATGGCGCAACGCACCCTCGAAATCGCGACCGAACAATGGGCCACCCGGATCATCGCTACGACCGGACAGAAAAACCTTGCCCTTTCCGGCGGGGTGTTTTCCAACATCCGTCTCAACGAACGGTTGCGCCGTCTGGGACACCCCTGTTTCATCTTTCCCCAAATGGGCGATGGCGGTCTGGCGGCAGGGGCCGCGGCGCTGGTGCAACGACAGGTGGCCCCCGCCCTCCCGATCCACCCATTGTCACATCTCGATCTGGGACGAAAATTCGGCACGGATGAACTCCAAACGGCACTCGCCACGGCGGGCGTTTCCGGAACCCCGGTTGCCGACCGGGCAGCGACGGCGGCAGACTTGATCGCCCAGGGAAAGATCATCGGCTGGTTTCAGGGACGGATGGAATACGGACCGCGCGCCCTGGGACACCGTTCCATCCTGGCCGCGGCGGACCACGATGGCATCAAGGACCGTCTCAACCTGATCCTCAAACGACGCGCCTGGTATCAACCCTTCTGCCCGTCGATGCTGGAAGAAGAAGCGCAACGGCTGTTGGCCGATTTCGATGGCGTGGTCAATCCGTTCATGACCATGGGATACCGGTTTCGTCCGCACTTCCTGAAAAAATTTGCCCAGGTCGCCGCCATCGATGGTTCCTGTCGGCCCCAAATGGTGCGGCCCGAGGATGGTTTCTTTTTTCAACTGCTTCGGGAGGTCCGCAAAAGAACCGGACATGGGGTGGTGTTGAACACCAGTTTCAACCTCCATGGCCAACCCCTGGTCCATACCCCTGGCGAAGCCCTGACGCTGATGCGCCACATCCCGCTCGATGCCCTGATACTGGAGAACCTTCTTGTGCAACGCTCCGATTTCCCCACCTCCTGACCGAAGGCGAATGGCGCCATGAAACGCTACCAAACCTGGGGCGGCATCCTGACAGGCCTGGTTCTCCTGGTCATGGCCTACCTGACGGTGGCACGACTGCCCCCCCCCCGCATCCAGGAATTTCTTCAGGAACATACCGTGGACCTCCTTCACGCCCACCTGGTCCTGATCCTCTGCGCCCTTTTGTTCCAGACACAAAGGCATCATGGTTTGGCATTTCCTTCCGGTTGGCGCTGCCCGGCACCATTGCGCTGGCACCTGACCGTCTTCCTGACCGGGGGAATCCTCCTGACGGCGACACTCGCCCCCCAGACCCATCGTATTTTCTATGATGAAGATATTTATCAGGGAATCGCCATGAACATGGCCTTCGAACACCGGGCGCAAATGTGCAACGATGGCGTCCACGAATACGGCCTGTTCCATTGCCATCGGGGAGAATACAACAAACAACCCAACGGTTACCCCTTTCTGATCGCCACGGTGTTTCGACTGACGGGAATCAACGAAAACGCCACTTTTTTTCTCAACAATGTCTTGTTGGGAGTGGCAATGGCCGTTGTTTTCCTGATCGCCCTCCATCTGTTCGGCAATCCCTGGGCCGGTCTCTTCGCCGCCCTGATCACTGCCCTGACGCCACAAAACCTTCACTGGTTCAACACCGCCGCCGCCGAACCCTCTTCCACCGTCAGCGCAGCCCTTGTCGTCCTTGCCGGACTGCACGCCACCCGGAACAAAGACGAGCCCGCCCTCATTCTCCTCGCGGGACTGACCTCCTTTTGCCTGAACATCCGTCCGGAAAACGGCCTGATCCTGATCGTGTTGGCGGCTATTTTTCTTGGCCAATGGCCCCAGGCGTTCCGTGAACCACGTTTTTATCTGTTCGTGTGGCTCGTGGCACTGTTGGCACTGCCGGTTTTCATGCATGCCCTGCTGGTACGAAACAATCCCTGGGGCAGCGACGCCGCCCCCTTCGCCCTCCATCATTTCATGGACAACCTCAAGGTCAATCTGTCCTATTATTGGGACAATCGCCAGTTTCCCCTGCTGTTCACCCTTCTGGCCATGACCGGATGGCACCACCGAAGGCGCCTGGGCGAGCTGGCGCTGCTTTGGCTCTGGTTTTTTCTTTTTTTCGGTATTTTTCTTTTTTTCTATGCCGGTCGCTACGATTACGGGGCGGACATCCGCTTTTCGCTCCCATCGCACCTGCCCCTGGCCCTTCTGGCGGGAATCGGCGCCGAACGGTTGGGACATGCCCTGGCACGCCGCCTCGGACACCCGCCACGATTGGGATATGCCCTCGTCACCCTTGTTCTGATCCTTTCCTTCATCCCCTTTCTGCCCCAGGTGCGCGCCGTCACCAGCGAAGCCTGGGCCGCCCGCGCCGATCATCGTTTTGCCCGGGAAATGGCCCGGCAAATCCCCGACGACGCCCTCGTCCTGACCCACAATCCCGCCATGTTCCACCTGTGGGGAAAAAACGCAGCCCAGGTCTCCCTCGCCCTGGAAGATACGGAAGGAACCATCCCCCAGCCATTCCTCCGCGCCGCCAATCACGTCTATTTTCACTATAATTTCTGGTGCAACGTCGATGACCCGTTACAAAGCGGTTTTTGCACCCGCCTGCTGCAACGGTACCGTCATGAATTGGTCGTGGAATACCAGGAACGAAACAATCGTTTCGCTCTGTACCGGATTTTTCCCCGCGAGGACGGAAAACCCTGAATCGCCCACCAAAAAACCACAAAACAAAGACGTGCCGGTCCAGACACATTAAAGAATCCACAACAACAAACATTAGTTTTATTTATTTATATTACAAAACAAGAAACTTGGCCTGGGTGGTCAAATTGCGGCACCCTTCCTTTTCGACGACGACAACATCCTCGATTCGGACTCCGCCCATATCGGGATAGTAGAGACCCGGTTCGACGGTGATGACGTTTCCCGTGGTCAGGACATGATCCTTGCCACTGATGGAGGGAGGTTCATGGATTTCAAGCCCGAGGCCATGACCGGTGCCGTGGAAAAATCCTCCCTGGCGTCCATCGGGGAGAGGACCGGTGGGGAAGCCGGCGGCGGTGAGGTGTTGGGTGACCGCGGCGTGGACCGCCTTTCCGGAAACGCCGTCCCGGATCAGGGAAAACGCCACCTCCTGTCCCTGAAGAACCGCATCCCAGGCGCGCTGGACCCGTTCCGGAGGGGAACCACGGCAGACAGTGCGGGTCATGTCGCCCCAGAACCCGGTGGCGCCAATCCGGGGGAACACGTCAAGAATGATGGGGGTATGTGCGAAAAGGGGACCATGACCTTCTTCATGGGGGTCGGCCCCCTGAGGACCACCGGCGACGATGGTATGGTTGGGCATGGCCCCTTCGCGTACAAGGTGGGCATTGATTTCACCACGGACCCGCTCGCTGGTCAGCGGGGCACCCTCAAGATGGAGGGAGGCATCGGGGGCGACGGTGGCGCGGCGGATCATGTCGATACCGACGTTCATGCCGCGGGCGGTTATTTCCAGGGCGCCCTGGATATGACCGATCTCTTCCGCGGTCTTGATGGCGCGCTGCGGCCAGAAAGGGTCGGGAAGGGGGATCAGGTCGATTCCCAATTTCTTGAGTTCGTTGGCGAGACCAAAAGGGAAGGTCGAAGGGACTTCCGCTTCGTGGATGCCCGATTGTTTGAGAAAAAACGCCATCAGGTCGATGTCATCCAGAACCCTTTGCGGCAGAATGGCCTTGGCCTGGGTACGAATGTCGGCCCAGTCATGGACATGATCGACACGGGCCGTTCGCCGCGCCCGATCGACTTCGAGGGCCGAAGTACACAGATGGGTCGGACCGTTCTCCGGCTCCTGAAGGAAAAGAAACGGATCGGGGGCGAAAAAACGGGTGGCGTGGAAAAGATTGGCCGATCCCTCGGAAGCGGCATGGATAAGACGCGCTTTCAAGGTCCGACCATTTTGAGGATTTGCGTGATCAGTTTTTCGATTCCCTGTCCCGCTTCGCCGATGGAAGAGGCGCACATGTAGGCGGCGGTGGTGACGATGCGGTTGGCGGCGTCGATGACGATTCCGTCGCAATGGCTGTTCTGATGGGTGTTGCCCATTTGTTCAATGGCTCCGGCGACACCATCGTCATCACCAATGGTCAGGGTGATCCCCTGTCCGGCAAATACCTTCGACAGCAGGGCAGGGGCGATGCACAGGGCGCCGATGGGTTTTTTGGCCTGGGCCATTTCATGAAGGAGGCGGGAAACCTCGGGATTGACCGTGGCATTGGCGCCGTCAAAAGCGACGGTGGACAGGTTCTTGGCAGCGCCGAACCCTCCCGGAAGGATGATGGCATCCAGATCCTGTCCCTTGACCTCGGCGATGTCTTGAATCTTGCCGCGGGTGATCCGCGCCGATTCGACGAGAACGTTGCGCGTTTCGCCGGTAACCGCTCCGCTCCGATGGTCGATGACGTGGAATTGGGGAATGTTCGGGGCCATGGCGATGATTTCAACCCCGGCCTTGTCGAGAAAATAAAGGGTCAGCGTGGCTTCGTGGATTTCGGCGCCATCATAAACGCCGCAACCTGACAGAACGACCCCGATTCGTTTTTTTCCCGTAACCATTCCGTTCCCCCCGTCGTTCGAAGGATCATCCAATCGCCCTTGTCGATACAGCCTGATGGTTGGCTAGAGGTTGGCGTTCGGAACACCAAAGAAATTGCGGAACTTCCGTCCCGTTTTTCTTTTGTTGATCTTGAAATAGTTCTCCATGTATCCGTGGACATGGCCACGTTTGAAGGCGGTAAAAACAACCCACCCCAGGAATCCGAGGGGTATCAGATTGAAAAACTCCACATGCGCTCCCCTGTCGTGGTAGGAATGAAAGCAACGTTTCCTGAAGGCTAAACCGCTTGAGGCTGGAATGCAACCATAACATGTTTGGTCACCCGTCCCTTTCTCCGTCACGCTGCTCCCGATGTCTCTTCCCCGCTTCCGTTTTCCTTCCGTGGCATCGTTCCATGCAGTTTGTCTCCCAATCCCGCCTCGATGGCCAATATCCGCCGCCTTTCGGAATAGGACGGAGCAACCATGCGAAAATCCTTGGGAAGATTGAACGCCTTGCGATACTCTTCCAACCTGATTTTGTGTGACCGGGTCAAATGCCCCTTGATCGCCTTGCAACGTTTGCCGCAAATCAGGCACACGACTTCGTCCCGGGTCACCGCTTCTTCCAGGGGAACTGCCGGCTCCCACACGTCCGTCCTTTCTCCGGAGGACGACTCCTCCAGGACATCCAAGTGATTGCGTCGCTCCACCCCCGTCGTTTTTCCCGACCCCTCCGACAAATCCTGCAACATGACAAAAACGTTGCGAATCAATCCCGGCACATCCCGTGCGGCCACTTCATTCTTTTTCAAATAGGCCGTCACTATATCGACTGTTTGTCGCGTCATCTCACTGGACATTATCTTTTCCGTCTTTCGGGCCAACTTGCAATGTAGAAACAGCATTGCTCAATCAGTTTGAATCTGTCAAGTATTTTAATTCAGAACAAAGTAATTATTCATCATTCCCTGGACGAGGGAACACTTAAATAAACGCCAATGATTCGGAATATCTATCGATTGCCCCCATAATACAGCTTCCACAAGACGTTGCCACATGGCACAACGTTTCAAAAATATTCTCCAGGACACATGATCATGATTCCGCGACCGGGAACATTTCCCACCGTGCCCGATGCCGAAGATAATGATCCGCCAGAACAAGGGCCACCATCGCCTCCGCCACGGGCACCGCGCGAATGCCCACGCACGGGTCGTGCCGGCCCAAGGTGCGGATCATCTGTTCACGACCCGAAGTATCGACCGAGCGCAGTTGCGAATGAATCGACGGCGTCGGTTTTACGGCGATGCGGACAACGATCGGTGCTCCACTTGATATTCCTCCAAGAATTCCCCCGGAATGGTTGCTCAAAAACCGGATACCCAGGGGTGAATCGGGTTCGGGAACCATTTCATCCGCCAGATGCGAACCAAACCCTTCCGCCACCCCGAAGCCAGTCCCGATCTCCACCGCCTTGACCGCATTGATCCCCATCAGCGCCGCCGCAAGATCGGCATCCAGCCGGCCATAGACCGGTTCGCCCCAGCCCACGGGGACTCCGGAGGCCTCGACCTCCAACATCGCCCCCACCGAATCGCCTTCGCTCCGGCACCGCTCCAGCAACGCCGCAAACCGTTCCACCGCCGCGACATCGGGAGAAAAAAACGGATTTTTTTCAACCTCCGACCAGTCTTTCCGCGCCGGATCAATCTTTTCGGGTCCCATCCCGATCAGACAACCGCGAATCTCAACCCCCGCCGAACGCAATACCTTCCGCGCCACCGCCCCACCCGCCACACGCATCGCCGTTTCCCGCGCCGAGGCCCGCCCGCCGCCGCGATAATCACGCAATCCATACTTTTTCCAGTAGGTCCAATCGGCGTGTCCCGGACGGAACACATGTTGAATCGCCCCATAATCACGCGATCGCTGATCCTGATTTTCGATCATCAAGCCAATCGGCGTCCCTGTCGTCCTCCCCTCAAACACTCCAGAGACGATCCGTACCTTGTCCTCTTCCTTGCGTTGCGTCGTGTATCGGCTTTGCCCTGGGCGCCGCCGATCCAGATCATGCTGAATCTCCACCACATCGAGTGCCATTCCCGCCGGACAACCATCGACCACCGCCCCAATTTCGGGTCCATGGCTCTCGCCAAAGGTCATCAGGCGAAACAATGTTCCAAATACATTGGCCGACATTCCTGTGTTCCCCTCTTACCCTTGCGCCCAACCCATGACCAAACTCCCTATTTTTAACATTATGAATATGTAGTTTATCGATAAAAGCCAGGGCGGCATTTCATGAAACAAAACTTCACTCCGTATTGGCCGCTCCGAGGGCCTGTTCTTCCTCTTCGGTCACGGCGCGCATGCCGACGACATGATAGCCGGCATCGACATGAAGCACTTCGCCGGTGATGCCCCCGGCCAGCCCGGACAGGAGAAACATGGCGGTATCGCCGACCTCCTCCTGGGTGATGTTGCGGCGCATGGGGGCGTTGTCACGATTCCAGTTGAGGATTTCCTTGAAATCACCGATTCCGGAGGCGGCAAGGGTTTTTGCCGGTCCCGCCGAAATGGCGTTGACCCGAATACCGCGTGGACCAAAATCGACGGCCAAGTAACGGACGCTCGCTTCCAGGGCGGCCTTGGCGACGCCCATGACGTTATAGTGCGGGACGACCCGTTCCGCCCCAAGATAGGAAAGAGTGACGACGCTGCCGCCGTCATGAAGAAAAGGGGCTGCCCTCTGGCACAAGGCCGTCAGGGAGTAGACCGAGGTTTCCATGGCCACTCTGAAGCCGTCGCGGGAGGTATTGTAGTATTTTCCGGTCAATTCATTTTTCTTGGCGAAGGCGACCGAATGGACCACAAAATCAAGTTTTCCCCAGCGTTCCGCGACTGCTCTGAAAACACCGTCGATCTCCTGGTCATTGTTCAGATCGCACTGGATGACGAAATCGGAATTCACTTGCGCCGCGAGGGGGAGGACCCGTTTTCGCAGTGCCTCGCCAAGGTAGGTGAATCCCAGCTCCGCCCCTTCACGGTGGCAGGAACGGGCGATTCCCCAGGCAAGGCTCCGTTCGTTGGCGACTCCGAAGATCAATCCTTTCTTGCCATCCATCCACCGCATAATCGATAACCCTCGTCCGTTATTGCCAATAAAAATTGTCGCGGGTCCAGGGGCCAAGCCCCGGAAAGCAATGTACGCGACCGATCGACCGTTGAAAAGTGGCGACGATCATTGTGCAGGGACAGATTATAATTCACCCCATCGATTGTTCAAGCGGTAGCCAGACAATTCCAGTCGATTCAGCCCTTTCGTCATCGCCAACACCTTGAAACGCTCGCCCATCTCCTCGGGCAGAATCAGGCGCATCGCGGTTTGGGAAACTTCGGCGGACAGTCGCATCCCCTCCTTTTTCATGAGGCCCTGCAACCGTTCCAGCAGCCCAAGCCCCAGGAAAAACCATCCCTGAGTGGTAAACCCGCAAGGTTCCCATCCGCCCTGCGCTCCGGCACGGGCCATGGCGGAAAAATCGACGTGGGTGGTCAGATCCATTTCTCCTGGAAATTTCAGTGGGTCATCGATCCGGTGATGCCGGTGGTGTCCCACCAGGGTTCCCTGCATCCGTTCCGAATGATAATAATCCCTGGCGGTGTACCCATAATCAATCATCAGCAGCATCCCGCGAAGGACCAGCCGGCCCGACTGCCGCATCCATTTCTGCGCCGGATATCCCACTTCGGTACGCATCCCAACAGGAAGATCAAGTCCGATTCGGGAAAAATGATCGGGTTCGATGCCGCGCCCCAGAGGGATGGAAACAATCGACAGAATCCCCTCCGCGGTCGCTTGGACGCCCCGTTCGACCAGGCCCGATGGTGTCATTTCAACCCAGCACACCGGAAGGGCGTCGAGAAATTCATTGCCGAGGATGATGCCCTGAATGCCCGTCCCAGCCGCCGCGGCAAGGGTATCGAACCAGGAGCATCGGTTCTGAAAACCTGCGTCGGCCAGTCTTTGCCGTTGAAGATTCCTCAATGGCGCTGCGATTTCGACCAGGCGATAATCGAGGGATTGGGCAAATTCGGGAAACTTGCGACTGGTGCGCAAGATGTCGGTTGCCAGATGTCCCGTTCCAGGTCCGGCCTCGATCAGGACGAACGGGGCGGGTCGTTTCATGAGTTCCCATACTTCGATGCACTGAAGCGTCAGCAATTCGCCAAAAAGCGAGGTCATGACTGGCGCCGTGACATAATCTCCTTCCCGACCGATTGAAATTTGTTCTTTTTGATAGTAGCCCTGACCTGGATGGTACAAAGCCAGTTCCATGAACCGCTCGCCCGAGACCGTTCCTCCTTGTGCCAGGATTTCCCGTGCGATCCAGGAAGGGTCATTGTCGATCATGAAATCCCTTCAGTCCATCGATCTTGGAATGAAACCGCAACCATTGTGGCACGCGACCACACAACCACCTTGTTCCCCTTCCCTTGAATTCATTCTGTGTTCATTCCATCCGCCCGATCGCCCACGGGTCGCGCAAACGCTTGCCACTTTTCAGCAACTCCGTGAATTCATGCGCCGCGAGGGGTTTGCTGAAAAAATATCCCTGCATTTCGTCACAATTTTCCGAACGGAGAAAATTCAACTGTTCTTCCGTTTCCACCCCTTCCGCCACCACATTCATCTTCAGACTCTTGGCCATCGCGATGATGGCATTGATGATCGCGGCATCGTCGGAATCGAAGGTCAGATCACGAACGAAGGATTGATCGATCTTCAGGGTATGAATGGGAAATCTTTTCAGATAACTCAATGACGAATAACCCGTACCAAAATCATCCACCGCGATGAACAACCCCAGGGAGCGCAATTGATTCAGGGTGGTGATCACCGATTCGACATTGTCCATGACCATGCTCTCGGTAATTTCCAACTCCAAAAGTCCCGGTGACAGGCCGGTCTCCCGCAGGATTCCCTGAATCCGATCGAACAGATCATGCTGCCGAAACTGCCGCGCCGACAGGTTGACCGCCATGCGCAACCGATCGAAACCGGAATCCTTCCATAGCCTGTTCTGCCGGCAGGCAGTCCTGAGAATCCATTCCCCCAACGGGAGAATCAGCCCCGTCTCCTCGGCGACAGGAATGAATTCACCCGGCGACACCATTCCCGCATCGGACTGATTCCAGCGTACCAACGCCTCCATCCCGACCACCTTCCCGGTCTTGAGCGATACCTTTGGCTGATAGAACAAGACAAATTCGTCGCGTTCCAATCCAAGACGCATGTTTTTTTCCATTCTCAGACGACGGTTGGCCTGTTCGCCCATGGTCGCTTTGTAGAATGTGCAGGTATCCCGTCCGGTGATCTTGGCGCGGTTGAGGGCCATGTCGGCATTCTTGATCAGGGTCGCGCCATCCTCCCCGTCTTCCGGGAACAAGGTGATCCCGGTGCTGGCGGTCAGGAACAGTTTGTGTTCCTCGATGATGAACGGTTCGGACAGGGCCAGGCTGATCTTGCGCGCCACGAATACAGCGTCCTTGGTATTGCGTATTTCGCGCATGATGAACCCGAAGGAATCGCCCGCCAGACGACTCAGGGTATCCCCTTCGCGTATGAAGGTCCTGAGACGGGCCGCGACATCCTTCAACAACTGATCGCCCAGCTGATGTCCCAAAGAATTATTGATCTTCTTGAAATGGTCCAGCCCCAGAAAAATCACCAGGACCTTGCCGTTGTTGCGCTGTGCATTGACCACCGCCTGATTGAGACGATCGACAAACAGATCACGATTGGGCAATCCCGTCAGGGTATCGTGATAGGTCTTGAAATGAAGTTCCTTTTGACTGGCGCGAATTTCGGTCAGGTCATGAAAAATGGAAATGAAGTTGGTCACGGTTCCGTTGCGATCCCGGATGACGATGATCGTTTCCCACTGCGGATAGGCCTCGCCACTTTTTTTCCGGTTCCATACCTCTCCCCGCCATACCCCATCCTCCAGCAACGATTTCCACAATTGTTCATTCAATTCCATCTCCTGTTGGAGATGGTGAAGGCTTTTCAGGGGATTGCCGATCACTTCCAACGGATCGAATCCGGTGATGCGGGTGAAGGCGGGATTGACGCTGCGGATGACCCCCCTGGCATCGGCGACCACCACCCCTTCGATGGCATTTTCCAATACCTTGGTGGTGATGCGCATGTGTTCATGAACCTCCTCCAGGGCGCCACCGAAAACCGAGGTGGCAATTCGCAAACGATCCTCAACCTCCCGGGTCGGCGTGATGTCATGGACGGTACACAACAGGTCGGACAGCTGGGATTTTTCGTGCCGATGCCCCTCGCAGACCAGATGCACGACGCGAATGCCGCCATCGGGACGCACGATCCGGCATTCCAGATCCAGACGCCCCCCCTCCTTCATCCCGGACAAGCCCTGTTCGACCCGAACCCGGTCGTCGCGATGAATTCGATCCAGAAATCCGGCAAGTCCCTCGGGAACTCCCGCCTGCTCCAGCCCCATGATGGACAACATTTCATCGGAAAAAGTCACCTCCCCCCGTTCCGGTTCCCATTCCCAATTGCCCAGGTGGGCGATGGCCTGGGCCCGTTTCAGACTTTCCCGTTCCTTCTTCAGATTCAGGGCCAGATTTTCGATAAGACGAAGGTCCCGATACGCCCGAAGCGCCGAGGTCACCGCAGTGATCAATTTCTGGCTGGTAAGATCCGTTTTCTCCCGATAATCATTGATGTCATACTGGGAAATCACCTCTGGTTCCGGCGCCTGGCCTGCCTGACCGGTCCGAAGAATGATCCGAACGAACACATTTCCCAATTCTTCCCGGATGTACCGGACCACCTCCAATCCTGCCTGGTCGGTTTCCATCACCACATCCAGCAGCAGCACGGCAATGTCTGGATTTTGCGCCATGATGCCACGGGCGTCCCGGCCATTGAATCCGCTCAACACCTCGATTCCCTGACCATCGAACCGCAGTCCGCGCAACACCATGCGCGTCAACTGATGCACATCGGGTTCGTCGTCGATGATCAGTATCCGCCAGGCCAGTGAGGACAACTCCGCCTCCGCCGGCAAACGGTCTTCGGCAAACAACCGCTCATCGACCAGCATGTCTTCGACGGATGGAGAGATTTCAAGCTGCTGATTCACCTCGGTTCACCAACTCCGTGTCGCTGAAAGAACATGGTCCCTTCGGGAAGGGACGCACAATTCCGGGAACAATTCACCAGTCATCTTTCTTTAAACCACAACCACCACAGTATACGCAGTTTTTCCACATCGGGATCAAGGGAGTCTTTTACCCACAGCCGATCTGCACGTTCGAAAGGAGTTTGATTAATCTTATCCTGGAATTGCGCCACGACGTCAATAAGTTCTTGACTGGTTGCGTGACAAGGGAAACACGCTCATGTTGTAAACTGTGTGACACCGCATAGAATCCTTCGTCTTGAATCTGCGCGAATCTGCGAAATCCGCGGATCGCACAGAAGAAAAGTTCATGAAGCGTATGTGGAATACGGAGGGTATGTCGTGAATCCGCGGATTTCGCGGATGGACGCAGATTTTTCAAAGAGAGATGAGCAGACCTATGCCATTATCGGTGCGGCAATGTAGAATTAAAAAAGTGACGTTGGAATTCCGCAGGATTCCATGCGGCTCATTTTCAAAACAAGTTCAATCACGGGTCGATGACAAGACAGGCACCGTCTACAGGGTACCTTGCAGAATACATAACCTGCAATGACCATTCCAAGTCCAAAGAAATCTCATTCAAGAATGGCGGCACTGGCTCCCCGACTTTTTCAGTGCAACACCGCCGCTCCCGCCCAGGCCAAGAGTCCACCCGGCAACACACCCCACAAAAAAGTGAGGAAAAGGCTGACTGTCACCACCAGCAACCCGCCGCCCGATACCTGAATCTTGTACGTCCCCTCGGGCTGATCAAAGTACATCACCTTGACCACCCTGAGATAATAAAAGGCGCCAATCGCGGAAAACAGGACACCCGCCACCGCCAGGGGGATCATCCCCCCCTTGACCGCCGCCATGAAAATGTTCAACTTGCCAATGAATCCCGCCAACGGCGGAATACCGGCCATCGAAAACATGAACATGGCCAGGACAAAGGCCATCAGTGGCTGCTTGTGGGCCAACCCTTGATAATCACCGATCTCTTCGCCCAACCCCTGGCGATCGAAGGCGATGATCACCGCAAACGTTCCCACGGTCATCACCAGATAGATGGTCAGATAAACCACAACCCCCACAATCCCATCCGGACTGCCTGCCACCATTCCGATCAACATGTACCCTACATGCCCGATCGACGAATAGGCCAACAGTCGCTTGATGTTCGTCTGCACCAACCCGGCGAAGGCGCCGACTGCCATCGACACCACCGCGAACAATTGAACGATCGGAATCCACTGCAAGGAATGAGCGGCGAACACGTCCAGCAAAATACGTATCAACACGGCCATCGCCGCGACCTTCGGCATGACCGACATGAAGGCCGTCACCGGCGTCGGCGCTCCCTGATAGACATCCGGCGCCCACATGTGAAATGGCGCCGCCGCCACCTTGAACCCGAGACCCGCCAACACCATCACCACACCCAGAGCGACAAGCTGACTCGAATGTCCCGCGGGCGATCCCAGAAATGCTCCGACCTCCCTGAAGCCAACCGAACCCGTCACCCCGTAGATCATCGAAATGCCATACAACAGCAGACCCGACGCAACCGATCCCAGAACAAAATACTTCAGTCCCGCCTCACCCGACCGCGTGTCGTCCCGCCGCCATGCCGCCAGAATGTAGAACGACAGCGACATCAACTCCAACCCCAGATAGAGGACGAGAAATCCCCCACTGGAGACCATGATCATCCCTCCCAACAGCGCAAACAACGCCACCACATGATATTCCCCTCCATCCATCGCATGACCCCGGAAATAATCGCGCGACATGAGGATCGGGAGAATCATCCCCGCCCCCATCAATAGCTTCATGGACCTGGAAAAATCATCGCTCACGAACTGACCGCCGAACGTTGTCGCGCTCCCCTGGCCCACCTGCAACACCAGAAAAACAGCCAGCGCCGTCAACAAGGTCAACCAATGAATCACCCCCCCTCCCCCCCTGTGGGTCCATGCACTCAACAACAAGAGCGCCATGGCCATGATGGCAACCAACAGTTCGGGCATCATCAGCGTCAATTGGATATCCACCATTTCCACTGCCATCAGGCCCCCGGTTCGAGATTATTGAAAGAAAAAAGGTAACTGCCCAGGTACCCCCAGGGCCCAGAATTATTGAAAGAAAAAAGGGGTCTGGGGGATTGCCCCCAGGGTTTTGACTTTGTTTTTGATTTTGTTTTTCCACGCGCCCTTTCACCCGAAGCAAGATTCCCGCAAAAACCGCGGAAATTCGCTTCGGGTGAAAGGGCGCGTGAAAAACAAAGTCAAAAACAAAATAAAAAATAAAATCAAAAACAAAGTCAAAACCCTGGGGGCAATCCCCCAGACCCCTTTTTTCTTTCAATAATTTTTCGCCGAGGTCCGGTTCAATGCGCCACAGCGACCTTCACGACCTGCGCCTGCTCCAGCAAATGTACCACCGAAGCATGGAAAACATCCAGAAACGGCTTGGGATAGAAACCGATCCAGAAGACCAGCACGATCAGGGGAACGAAGGTTGCCAACTCCCGAGGTCCGACATCCAGGAGCGCCGCGACCTCCGGATTGCGAATCTCGCCAAAAACCACTCTTTTATACATCCACAACATATAAGCGGCTCCAAGCACCACCCCGGTCGCTGCGAGAAAAGCCACGGCCTTGGAAGTGAGAAACGCCCCCAGCAGGATCAGGAATTCGCCAACAAAACCGTTGGTCCCCGGCAATCCGACCGAGGCCATCGAAAAAAGCATGAAAATCACCGCATAGACAGGCATCCTCTGGACCAGGCCGCCAAATCGGGCGATCTCCCGTGTATGCAGCCGGTCATAGACGACCCCGACCAGAAGGAACAGCGCCCCGGCGACGATCCCATGGTTGATCATCTGAAGAATGCCCCCCTCCAACCCCTGTTGATTGAAGGTAAACAAGCCAATGGTGGTGGTTGTGGTTTAAAGAAAGATGACTGGTGAATTGTTCCCGGAATTGTGCGTCCCTTCCCGA
>JADGCV010000020.1:0-41566 GCA_015228815.1 Magnetococcales bacterium
AGATCGATTGTGGGTGAAAAATTCCCTGGATCCCGAAGTCGAAAAACTACGTATCCCAAAATAGGTGCGGTTTAAATAAAAAACTTCATTTTTTCTTTTTATTTAAGTTCAAGAGCAAATTCAAAAACGGAGAATGAAGCTTTTTGTTTATAGTCAAAACCTTGAGAGGAAAAGTCCCCCAAACCCCTTTTTTCTTTCGATAATTTTATAACTATGTATTTCAAGCTGGGTGCGGCTTAATGTAGGGGGGGGAGGAAGAGCTGAACGGTTATCAGCCCGAAGCGACTGAAATACAGAGATGAATCATGCCAATTGATGCTGATCGGTTTCCCATGTCATCCATCAGGGCTTTCTGTGAACGCTGGAAGATCACGGAATTTTCCCTGTTCGGTTCTGTGCTGCGGAAGGAATTTTCGGGCAGCAGCGACGTCGATATTTTGGTCTCCTTTGCAGACGATACCCATTGGACCCTCTTTGACTTTGCCGACATGCGGGATGAGTTGAAGGGGATGTTCGGACGAGAAGTGGATCTGGTAAGCCGCAGGGGGATTGAATCCAGTCGGAATTTTCACCGCCGTCAAGCCATCCTGGAGTCCGCAGAGCGCGTCTATGGATCGTGATACGGGCTACCTGATCGACATGCTGACCTCCGCGAAGCTGGCCGTTGAATATTTGGAAGGAACCGACAAGGCGGGTTTCGTCACAGATGTGCGCACGCAGGATGCGATAGTACGGCGACTGGAGATTATCGGAGAGGCATCCAGGCGATTAACTGAGCAGGGCCGTGCCTCATTGCCAGAGTTACCCTGGCGTGCCATGGTGTCCATGCGGAATTTAATGATCCATGAATACGATAGTGTGGACTACGCCCTGGTGTGGGAGACGGTCAAACAGGATCTTCCGTCGTTGATCCAACTTTTGGAAAGAAGACTTGGAAAGGGAACAACCCAGCGCGCCCTGTGAGGAGGGAAATGCAAGACCTGACCCCATTCTGTCACAATTCAAGACATGATCCCATTCTGCATTCATTCTGACATTCTGTCGCAATGCAAGACCTGACCCCATCCTGTGACCGCAAATCGACCTGGTTCGAACCCGAATTGCGCGATGGCCTCGTGATCCAGCCTGTTTGAGCCGCGCCGCGACATCCCCAACCTCCAGGCTTTTCTGTTCTGCGGCGGTTCGTGTACCTTTATCATTGTCAAAATAAGGGTCAAGTCTTGCATTACGGCATTCAAGACGGCACAATGTCCGGGCAGACGGGCAATAGAACGTTTCGAAAGGCAATCTGACCCAATGAAAAATAATAAATACTCCATAAATTTATTGATTACCACTCGCAGGAAATGTACCTTAATATTAATAACCATTTTTATTTTCTTTCTGCCAATAAATTGTTTCTCTTTTGATTATATTTGTGAATCAAACAATATCGTTCTTGATGAATTGGGAATTAAATTAATTTCAAATAATTATGGGTACTGTACCATATCAGGAATTATAAAAGTGATCAACTGCACCAAGGATATGAAAACTCTTACAATACGAATTGATGGCCTTGACTCCTCTGGATATAATATTGAACATTTCTATGTTCGCGGGAAAATTGGCCCCCTGAGGTGGGAAAAACTATCGGAACAGAGTGGTATTGATTGCAAATATCTTAATAAAATAAAAACATGGAAGGGCACCATATCATACTTTGACTGAAAGATATTTCATGTTTCGTCTGATGTACTAAATGCGGCAGGAGACGTCGTCATCAAAGACTTGATAGAGGCAGATCGAGTCGTAAGGTTATCCCGTTTGCACATCACTTGGCAGGCCCGAAGAGTCGCACCGCTTCAAACGAGGATGGGAATTCCTGATCTGAAATAGCGCATCGAAATTAGTATAGTCCCTCGGACGACAGAAAGCGTTTGGGTGGTCGTCCCAGGAACAGGTCAACCGTCGTCCTTCTTCCCGAGTCACAGCACCGAAGCGCACAAGGCACACGAGAAGATCCAGGACATCCCCAACTTCCAGGCGTTTCTGTTCCGCAGCGGTTCGGGCGCCTTTATCATTGGAAATAAATGCGGGTCTTTGACCTTTGGGCTGCCCCGTGATCCAGGCAATCGCCTCGGCCTCGCCCTTATGCACACCATTTTGGATCAAACGTCGATATTCCTTGTATTCGTCTGTCCCTGCGAAAACCTGGACGATTGTCAGACAACCGTTTTCCACCAACGACGTTATTTCCTTGGCGACATCTCTCAATTCATGATGCGCAATATAACTCGTCATCATTACCGACAGCGCATCCGTGCGGCACAGAAGTTCCAGGATGGAAAGATTCCGCAAACAATGGAAAACATCCGAATCGAGGAGGATACCCAGGCCATTCATGCGTGATCCGGCAACATCGGGGGGTCTGTGTCGAAAAAGTCCAAGACCATTTCCAATGCCGCACTCGGAGGCACACCCAACATCTCGGCAAAGAAATCCCTTTGAATATGACGCTCCGCGTACAGATAGGCCGCATGCCGAGCAACAAACGTGCGGCGTTCCACCGAAACCTCGGGAAGCGGGAAATCGGCAACACCTGCCGGGGCCTCACAGTCCTGCCAGCATTGATCAATACCAACGCGCAAACCTGGCACTGGTCGAACTGGAATGGTTCTGCCACAAGTATGCGATAGATAATTTCTCGCCGCACTATACGGCAAACCAAATTCCTTGATCAGATATTCGGCAGTTTTTTCAGCATCATTGCTTTTGTCAAGGTGACGTTGAACCACCGATTCCGGACACAAAAGACGAATGGCGAATGCATTGGCGCGTTGTTCAATCTCCTTCTTCCGGTCGGAAAGATACCCGGATAGCGTCGCCAGAGGATCAGGACGGCGCCAATCGATCCAATAGTGACAAAGTTCATGAGCCAAACTCACGCGCCTGGCAGTCGGATTGGTGTTTTTTCCATCCATATTGAGCGCCAGGACCGCCCCTTCCTGAGAATTGGCAAAGGTTAATCCGGCAGGCCCATCCGCACCCAATTTGCAGTACAACAATGTGACAGTGATAACATCCAGTGCCAAATCACGAACAGACGGTAAAGGTTCTTCCCCAAGACAAAAATATGTTCTGAATGCCTGCGCCAATTCACGCCCTTGCTGCCAGGGCGGAGAATTGTTGTTGATTACGGGCAAGGGAGGCAGATCCGCTCCAGGCCGGACCCGGTCACCATCCGCGGGAACCATCGACCGAAGCCGGGCCAAATCTTTTGCCGCATTGTGAATCTTGACGATGCCATGACGAATATGCTCATTCCATTCCTGGAATTCATTGTTTCGTGCCAAAAGATGAACGCCATCTTGCGGCAAAACGCGGATTGGATCTTCGGCAAGAACCTCCGGGGAAATACCATACACCAACGCCATCGATTCGATCTCTGCAATATCCGGCGCTTCTCCATTCTCGATGCGTTCAAGCCGATCCAGGGGAATCCCCGTGTACCGGTGAACCGTTTCCAGACGAAATCCAAGGATGGTTTGGCGAAGCTCTTTCAGGTTCATTTTTCATTTTGTCCCGAAACTGGAAGGGATACCAAACGGATTGAATCAATGCGCAGGGAACATCTTGAGAATGGCGATAATAAACATTGCCTGTCCAGCGGCGATGCCGAACATCCACTTGATGGTCTCGGCTTTGAGTTCAGCAATATCTCTCTTGGTAGCCAACTCCTTGAGAAGAGAGGCTTCGACATGATCCAGGAGGTCCGTCTGGGCTTCGGCCAAAGCCTCGGCCTGTTTTTCATCAAAACCGAAGGTTTTAAGCGTCTTGACATATTTACAGGAAAGCATACCACACCACCCTGCCTATCGAGCAACAGGAGCGTATCGTAGAACCGTTCTTTGATCCGGCGTCAATACCTCCTGCGCCGACCGCACCCCGCCCCACGAGGTAAACGGCGTCCAAAACATCAGATTATCCGCCCCGGCCCCGGCACATTCTTCCAATTCCAGGGTTCCCGAGGCATTGACGTCCATGAAAGGGAGACATTCGGGCGTATCGTCCAGAGGATCCTGGGGGGTGCCGGTCGATTCACTGGTATGAAACAACCCCAGAAAATGCCCCATCTCATGAGCCGCCGTCTCCCCGAGAAAATCGGTATCCACCCGCCCCGCGACTCGATGCGGCGCCAGGCCGATCAGGATACCGTTGAAGCCACCCGTCATCCCCATCGAACCGGGAATGGCGGCAGCAATGCCCAGAGCGCCATAATCGGTAAAATCATCGACGAAAAAAATGTTGATCGCATCGACAGCCCCACGCGAAACCAGTTCCGCCGTCACCGGATGGGTAAAATCAAGATCAAGCACCTCGAACCGGGGATCGTCGATCACCGTCATGGCACGCAGTTCGACGATCAGGTCATTCTTTGCATAAATGGCCACAAGGTTCGCCAACGCCTTTTCAATGTCGTCCGTGGCGCCCCGCGTTCCCCGGACCCAATAGGGGGCAACGATCAGACGGGTATCCGCTCCCGGAGTCGCACCCGAACGCATGGTAACCGACACGGTGAAATTGTCCGGATTGGCCATGGCGCTTTGAAGACGAAAGCTCCAGACAGAATCCACACCGATCATGGAAGGGGTGCGGGGGATGAGCACGGGACAATAGTAGGTCACGCACGGTTGCTGGGAGAGATCCAGCGTTTCCCCTCTGGAATTGGTCACCGACTGGAACGAAACCGCACCCTCTCCGACACTGGTTCCGCTCAGATGGAGAAGCAAGGAAACCGGAGCCAATGAATCGCTCCGGGCATTGGTCCGTGACCCTGCCAGGGCCGCCACCGCGGAACCGTCGAAAGTCATCACCGACGAAAGATAATTCGTTCCCTCCCTGGAAAAGGAAATGTCGCTGTTGCCTCCCAGGGATACCGCAACGATCCCCGGTCCCACGGTGGTTGCAACCATGTTGCCGCTGCGCGCGGTCGTCGTGGAAGACGCCGTGGATCCGCTCGTGGCACTGGTAATGCTCGTGCTTGTGGTTGCGGAGGTCGATGATCCCGATGACCCGGATCCCTCCGCCCCCCCGCCACCACATCCGCCCAAAATCATCAAGCCCATCGCCAACAGGCCGCCGATCAGCAAACGCCCGGATTTGCACTCCACCCGGCCAGACCCGTCCCATGCACCCGGCATCCATCCCACCCCTTTGTCCTATTGAAACAAGGACTCCCGCCCAGACACGTTGCCGGACGGGAATCCCCACGCCAATCGACTACCGCGCCTGCAACATGCCATTGATCACGGCAGGGGCCTCGGGAAGACCGGTCAGAGCGCCCGGATCACCCAGCCGGGTCGCCGGATCAACCTCTCCCATCCAGGACACGGTCGCCGGAAAGACCTGTTTCTCGATGGAAAGCGCTGTACAGCCGGCATCGTCCTTGAGCATCCGTTCTTCCAGGTCCAAGGCCTTGACAAGATAGGTATTTCCATCCTTGTCCGCAACCACCGCCCCGGTATCGATGGAAAAGTCGGGTACCCACCGCGACTCCGGACCACAGGTGATCTCCTCATCACTGCCAAACCCGACACAACGCCCCGGAATCCCCTGCAAATTGCCCGCTCCCTCATAGTTTAGACTGTATTTGGCAGTGCTGTCGGCACTCCAGGAATGGCTGTAGCTCACGACCAATGGCGGATCGAATTTCAGGAAATTGCCGCTGGAATCCTTGAGCGCCGCATATTTGTTCCAATCGTTCGGGCCGGTTTCCCAGGTGTAAAAGACATCCAGACGGTCCCAGGCCTGCCAGGGACAAATGAAATTCTTGTCCCAATCACATTTGATGGCATCAAGGTTGGTACTGGTGTTTTCAAACAGGGGACCGCTGTGAATCCCGAACTGATACATCGCATTATTCGTCGAGCCCACGACACTTGCGCCATTGTATTTCAATTCCATGGCGGTCTTGTCGAAGGTAAACGTATAGAACTTTTGACTGAGATCGGTCGTGGTCCCTTCACCGCCCATTTCCTTGTTGTCAAGAAAGGGACTGGAAGCATCGGTGGCGGAGATTTTTTCAGGGTTGGGACAGGACTCACCACACAAAAGACTCGAAGGTACCGCATCGAACGAGGCAGTCCCCGGTTGGATCATCTCCTCACGATTGAAAATGACAGAGGTGGTGTCGGCGGCGGAACAGGACCAGGTATCGCCAGAGGTATCGTTGATGATCGCCTGTTCCTTGATCCGTGCGGCATCGGCATTGTTGGCGGCGTATAATGTCTCCACTTCCTGCCATTGACTCTGTTTCGAATTGACGCAACCATCCAGCTTGACCCGGACATTGCCGCCAAGGGCCTCGCCCCAGAACTGCAAACCATCCCAGGGCAGGGTGGTCAGTTCCATCGGTTGTTCCGGTGTCAGTTTTTCAAAAAACCAGTTGGTTTGATTGAGTTTTGCCTTCTTGATGAACTGGGTCCCATTCCATTCGACCGTGTATTCGGTACGCATCCCGGTCGTCTTGTTTTCCTCGCTGTATTGCAACGGAATATTTTTTATGTCCGCCAGGGTCTGCGCCACCTTGGTATGGCGAATCAGTTTGCCGCCGGCGCGGAACAGGGTATAAGGCGATTCCTGAACGCCCGTGCGTTCGAACACCTGTTTGGTGACCGAGGCCCCGTTGGCAATCGCCACATCGCCGGGAAACCACGGGCCATGATAACCAACCCATCCGTGCCATTCCTTGCCGCTGGCATCGGTATAGCTGATGGGGAACCCTGAATTGACTTCGACATGATCGCCCGGCGCCCAGGTCGTGGTCGCTCCGACGGGCGGGGGGGAAAGATGATAGAGACCATAGCTCCAGACATCGACCTTGTAGGCATTGCGGGACAGACACGCCCTTTCGGCCCCCGAATCATCCTGGCGCAAAAACCAGTTTTCATCAAACGCAAAGTGAAAAACCTGATTCTTCAAGGTCATCTTCTGCGCCGATTCATCCCACTGCGGTTCGGTAAAATCGACACTCCCCGTTCCCCCCTTGCCATCGGCGGAACGGACAAGGATCACCTTTTCGGTAACCGTATCCTCATGGTGCTTGTATTGGTCCATGAATGTCACCTTGACGCGGTTGTCCGCCGTCTCTTCGACATCCATGGATCCCCGCGTCGTCTCCACCAGGGTCGGCCTGCCATCGTCCCCCTTGGCGACCCCCTTGAAATCCATGTTAAATACGCCATAGGGATTGGTCGCGCTCGCCCCCTTGTCGATTTGGGTGTAGGCATAAATCAAATCCCCGTTTCCATCCGGTTCCTCGTCCCCGCCATCGCCATCGTCCACCCACACCTTGACAATCTGCGGCACCTCGTCACTGTCACGTTGGGAATCGACAATCCAGGTTTCAAATTCCGGAGCGCCCGCCCCGGAGGATTGATTCTGGGCCCCCTTGCCCGCCTTGGAGGCATCCTTTTTGTCAGCACTGCATTTGGACAAGTCCAACTGGGACTTGTAAGGCCCCAGATTGAGCATCCTGTCATAACGGGTCTGACCGATGGAACACAAAATTTCGTTCACCGTCTTGAGCGCCTCGCCCGAGCGCTCGCTGACGAACACATTGGGCTCATCCATGTAGAAATCGGAAACCGGACTGATCGCTTCCATCTCGGTGGCACTGGCCGTCCGCAGGGCGCGATTCCACGGCGCCGACCGCGTGGTCGTCCCCTTGGCGGAGGCACCCTTGGATTTGGTATCAACGACACTCACCTTGTTGCCCAAGGTCAGGGCATGGGCCAGTTTCTTCTTGAGCGAAGGATCGGTGAAATCAACCGATCCCGAACTTATTTTGCTGGTGTCGATGACCGCCTTGGTCACATCGAGCGTCGCCACGCTGCCACTGAGAAGGGTGGCTTTCTTTTCACCCTCGGCGACAAGTTTAAGTTTGTCGATCACCTGATAGCCCCCGGCGGCGTTGACGGAAATCTGAACGCCATCGAATACCTTGTCCAATCCCTTGCCCTGCTCGATCTTCGCCGCGAAGGGATCGACCTGGGCGCCGGAATATCCCTGGTCCTCCATCGTCTTGAGAAAGGTTCCCTTGAATTCGTTCACCTTGGCTTCGAGTTCGGCAGGCGTATCGATTTTGGCAACCTTCTCGGCAACCGCGGAACTTCCCAGATTGCTGAAAACAGCCGCGGGATCCCCCCCGATGGCGTTGGAAACCACCAGGTTGGTCATGGGATTGACGTTGGCCTGCCCCGCCTGCTGGGCCACGGAAAAGAGGGTGAATTCCTTGCTGGCCGCCTTTCCGGTCACCTGAATGAAATAGGGCGGATTGGGGGTTTTCATCGTGTCAAGGTTACAGGTATAAGTGGCCCCGGAGGTTGCGCAGGTGACGGAATCGCCATCCTTGTCCTTCATGATGACCGTCACATCGGTATTGATCAGCGCCCCCGCGCTCATCGTGCCGGTCACGACATTCGTCCCCCCAGATCCTGTCGCGGTCGATGCTCCCGATGTTCCTGTCGCCCCCCCGGTCGTGCCTGAAGTTGCCGTGGCACCGCTCGAAGCGCCCGAAGATCCACTCCCCCCCGAGGTGGAACTTCCAGCCGGCTTGGCTGGAGCGATCGCCGAAACCGCCGAAACGAGCACCTCCGATGAATAGGTTTTGTTCCTGATCCCCCCCGTGACGGTATTGACGGATGATTCGACATGGGAAACGATGGTCGGATCGATCTTGCTCGTCCCGGTCTTGCCGACCTCCAGGTTGCCGATGGCACTTTCAAGCGAGGTCATGGTGGCGGTATTCACCCCCAGGGTTTCCATGACTTTCTTTGCATTTCCAACATCAAGCGTCATCTGGGTCTTCAGTTTCTCGGAGACCGGCACCGCCTCCATCTTGGCCAGGGCCGTATTCTGGCTCAGGCTTGAATCGACCTTGTTGATCGACTGGGAAAACCGGGTCTTGACCTCGTCGGAGGTGAGTTGCGTACCGTCCGCCTTGGTCACCTTCATGGTATTGTTCACCACTTCCATGCCAACCAGGGCCTTCTGCTGGGTTACCGCCGAAACCATGGTCGTGGCGTCGAACCCGGTGGGCATGGGTTTGCTCAGGGTGGCGCCACTTTTCTTGCCATCCATCGCCCCGTCCGCCATGTCTTCGCCGATGACCTGGAACGCCTTGGCCATGGTCTCCGGGTTGGATCCGACCGCGCGCCGGACCGTCTCCGCCATCGCCTCCGAGGACTTCATGACCGATGCAATGTTGTTCGAGGTAATGGGACTGGATATGGGATCGAAGGCGGCATCCTCCGAATCGATCCCAAAACCGAATTTGGACACGACATCGGCCTTGACGGTGGTCACCGTCGTCGCCGTCACCTTGTCCAGGCTGCCGGCATTGGCCACTGCCGCCTGATACACCACCGAAGTGATGGGGGTGACGTTGGCCGTGGTTTGGGTGGCGTCGGTCACCAGCGAATCCATGGCCATCGGGGTCTCTCCGGTCACCTGATCGGTACCGCCCGAGGTCGCGACCCGCAGCGGAAATGTCGTTCCCGCCGGAATGGGGATACTGAATTTTGCATCCGTGCCACTCGTCGCCGTTCCGATGACCTTGTTGTTGGCGTCATACAGGGTCACGGTGGAACCCGTGACCGGTCCGTCGATGACGGTACCCGACAAACTGGTCGATGAAGCGGCGGAATCGGAACTGCCGCCACCGCCGCCACAACCCGAAGCCGCGATCCACAATGGAAGTGCCCACGCGGCCAGGGCCGCCTTGCGTAACGTGTGTGTCATGAAACACCCTCATTAAAAGTTAATCCCATGAATCATGAGAAAAGTTACCTGAGGACAGGAAGTTCCGCCGATTGAAACTGTTCGGTTTCCAGGGCCAGGCGGGTTGACGGAGACAGCGCATCCCAGGGCAGTTCTTTCAAGGTGGCGGCGGCCTGGGATCGTATCTGCCCATTGTCATGACGGAGCAGTGGCGCGGCAAGTTGCGCAACCCTGTCCGGATCGCTTTTGCCAAAAGCCTGGGTGTAGGCTGCAAGTCCGCGGCGCAGCAGCTCTGGGGATGGGTTCTGTCCGATCAGCGTCTCAAGGAAAGAAGCCACTGCGGCATTGGGAAAAAAGCGCAATACCGCCAGGGCGCGAAAACGGAGGACGCCATGCCATCGGGGGTCGGAGGCGATCTCCATCAACACCCGGTCCGCCCCCTCCCCGACCGCGACAAAACGATCCGGACGATCATTCCATTCGAATCCCTGAAGGAGTGGCAGGATACGATCCGACGTGGCCATCTCCGCGGCAACCGGAAAAACAACAGAAAATGCCAGGGTCAGAATCAAGGGGACAACCATCCCCCTGCCAGAGACCTTTCGCCGGACTGCCGCACCGTCCCCATTCAAGACCATCCCCGATACAATTCCCTTCACGCTCAAGGCCCCTTCACACGGTCGGCCCGCGAGGCCCTGTTCAGAGGGCCTCCCTCAAGGCAATGACCTCCAGCCGCGAGGTCAAAAGACGATCGACATGTCCTTACGGCAAAAAAAAGATTGTTCAGTATAACGCATCGGAATGATAAAGTCCATTTCATTTTGCAATATCTCCCTGCACTTCCAATGTAACCGTTCAGACCCCCTCTCCCTCCGGGAGAGGGTCGGGGTGAGGGGAAACAGAAACTCCATCATTCAAAAGGCTGTGGTGATCCTTGAAGAACCATTCCAATTGCTTGATTTCGTGACGAGATCTTTCTATGGAATTACCGTTGATCAAAGCGCCGGTTCCCTCACCCCTGCCCCTCTCCCAGAGGGAGAGGGGAAAAAATCCAGGGGGGGTCTGAACGGTTACCTTCCAATTCAATCGATTTTCTTTAACCTTATGGGTTAAACTTTTTTATGTCGATTTCCTTTACCCGATGGGTTAAACTTTTTATGGAAATTTTTTTTCGCGACCGGAAGCTGAAAAAAGAGTGTAACAGCCAACAATCCTTGCAAAAAGCCTATGGAGAGAAGCAGGCCCGATTGATTGCCCTCCGTCTCAAGGCCATTCGTGCGGCGGTTCACCTTGGTGAATTCTGGCCGACCCAAAAACACACGGGGCGTTGCCATGAACTGAAGGGCAATCGGGCCGGTCAGTTGTCCATGGACCTGGACCATCCCTATCGCCTGATCTTCGAACCTGCCAATGTTCCCATCGAACAACGTCCCGAAGGTGGGCTCGACTGGCATCGGGTCACAGCCATTTTGATCATTGGTGTGGAGGATACTCATGAATAAGCCGATTGCAAATCAGTATGTTCCGGACCATGCCGTTCATCCAGGCGAAATCCTGGAGGAGTACCTCTCCGCTCTGGGAATGAACCAAACCGAGCTGTCGGCACGTACCGGCATCGTACTCAAACATATCAACGAGATCATTCGTGGAAAAGCTGCAATCACGGTCGATACCGCACTGAAATTGGAACGCACGGTTGGCCACTCCGCCAGTTTTTGGAACAACCTGCAACAACTGTATGAACAGGACATTGCCCGTTTGGCCGACAATAAGCGTCTTGAAGAAGATCTTGGATGGCTGAAACAGATTCCGGTTCGGAAGATGGCGGAGGCTGGGTGGATCAGGACATTTCAGGACAAGAAAGAACAGCTTGCCGAGATTCTCCGATTCTTTGGCGTGGCTTCACGGGCGCAATGGGAGTCTGTTTGGAGTGGATCCCCCGTGGCAGCCTTTCGCCAGTCCAGAAATGGAACGATCAGCGAAACCGCCGTGTCTGCCTGGTTGCGTCAGGGAGAAATTCAGGCGCAGGCAACCCAATGCGCGTCGTTCGATAAAGCGGGATTCGAAAATGTATTGACGGAGGCCCGCCATTTGACCAGAGAGCCGCCACGGATTTTTCAGCCCCGCCTGATCGAACTGTGCGCTGGAGTTGGCGTGGCCGTGGTCTTTGTCCCGGAACTGCCCAAAACCGGCATCTCTGGCGCAACCCGATGGCTCACCCCCAACAAGGCATTGATTCAACTCAGTCTGCGTTACAAGGCTGACGACCAATTGTGGTTCACGTTTTTCCATGAGGCGGGGCATATCCTGCGGCATGGAAAGAAGGATGTGTTTCTGGAAGGTGTTGCGGGTATGAATCAAGAGAAGGAGAATGAAGCCAACCAGTTTGCCGCCGATTTTCTCATTCCCGCCGACCGTTGGGCTACCTTCAAACAAAAGCACCCATACACCTTGGCCACGGTGAGGTCTTTTGCCGAAACATTGGAAATCGCCCCCGGAATCGTCATCGGGCGGTTGCAACACGAGAAGATTGTGGCTTTCAAGTGGGGCAATAATCTGAAATGTCGATTGACATGGCAGAAGGCCGGGCAAGACAACTCGGGTTGGAGAAATACAAATGACGCCATCCTTGACGAATGACCACGGCATGATCCGGTATGGAGCGATTTCATCCGAAACCATCGATAAGATTGTGCGCACCATCGTGGAGCATTGCCATCCTGCAGAAGAGCGATCATGATTTGATCACGGCGCGTAGCGTTCTGGTTCCATGCGTCAAAACAATCCCTGGCGCGGATCGAAGGAAAATTCCCTGGAAAACCGTTGATAGGCTTCGATCTGTTCCGGGGATCGAGCCTCGGGGATAACCATTTTCAGAACGACCGTCTGGTCCCCGGGCGGTGAACCGGGCAAACCCTTGCCCCGCAATGCCAGACGCTTGCCCGACTGGCTGTTTTCGGGAATGCGCATCCGTACCTGCCCACCAAGGGTGGGAACAGTCACCTGACACCCCAGGGCCGCTTCCCAGGGACTCAAGGGAAGATCCAGTTCCACATCGCGTCCCGACAATCGAAACCACCGGTGCGGCAGAATGGAGATGGCAAGCAATACTTCTCCCTGTGGAAAATCACTGCCACGACCACCCCCGCCAATGCGCAAGGTCTGGCCGTCGAGCATCCCCGGCGGAACGGTCACCAGGATCTGGCGGTTGCCCTGGGGCGTATGAAGGTCGATGGATCGTTTGCAGCCCTGATACGCCTCCTCCAGAGTGATTTCCAGACGGGTTTCCGGTTTCCGGGACCGGCTGGAACACGAGGAAGGACCGGATCGTTGCGACCGGGAACAGGATGCGTCACCATCGAGACCACCACCAAAAAAAGGAAAACCACCCGAACGGGCACGGGAAAAAGGATTGTTCATCCCCTTCTGACCGAAAAATCGATTGAAGATTTCCTCGATCTCGGGAGACGTTCCGCTCGGATCGAATTCAAAAACAAATCCCTGTTGACCCCGGGTCTCCGGCCTGGCACCCGGCCTGGAACGGGGACCACCGTTTTGCATATATTGATACAAGGTATCGTATTCCCGACGCTTTTCCGCATCACCCAAAATGTCGTAGGCGGCGGAAATATCCTTGAAGCGACGTTCACTTTCGGGAGCCTTGTTGACATCGGGATGAAATTCCCGGGCCAGACGGCGAAAGGTTTTCTTGATCTCTCCCTGATCGGCATTGGGAGACAGGCCAAGAATCTTGTAATAATCCTTGAATTGCGTTGGATCCATCATGGTTTTCCTGCCTTTGCACGATTTCGGACGGCCACATGTTTCGAGAAGTCACCGGGTGATGACTCGATGTTTCAACCCATTTGTGTTATCAATGATGGATCAAGAAAGCGTCCCGATCCAGCAGGTAGGTCTGAATATCGCCTTTTTCAAGAAGGAAACAAAAAAAACGATCATCCTCCCCTTGTTTCAATCCGAAACCGAATTGACCATCGCCATGATCCCGCAACCCGTGACGATGCCGTCGATCGAACCCTTGTCACACTTCAACCTCGAACGAGACCACCACCATGGACCCGCTCGCGTCTGCCGTCAACCGATCGAAAATTTTCCAGGATCTGGATTGGGACATTTTCATGGAAGACCTCCGTGCCTGTCCCCATCGTACCGTCGATGAACACGAAATCCTCATCCGTCCCGGACAGGAAAATCATTCGGTCTATTTCCTGATCACCGGAACACTGTCGATTCACCTGGAAAAACCGGGAAACAACCCGATCCGAATCGTCCATCCCGGAGAAACGGTCGGCGAACTGTCCATCATCGCCGCGACCCTTTCCTCGGCCTATGTCGTGGGGATGGAACGGGCGGAACTGGCGGTGATCGACCAATCGCTGCTGTGGGACCTGGTGGAACGAGAACCCAGAATCGCCCGCAACCTTCTTCTGGTCCTTTCCGGCTGGGTCATCACCGGAAACGTCCAGACCGGAAAACAAATGCGCACCCTCGAAACCCTGGAGGGTCTGGTCCGCATGGATGGACTCACCGGCATCTACAACCGCCGGTCGTTCGACGAAATGCTCAAACGCTTTCTCACCCGCAGCCAAAGGGTGGGCCATCCGATGGCGCTGGTTCTCATCGATGTCGATTTGTTCAAGCGTTACAACGATACTCAGGGCCATCAGGCCGGAGACCAGGCCTTGATCGCCCTGGCCCGGGTATTGAACGATTCCATCCGTCCCTCCGATTTCGCCGCGCGATACGGTGGCGAGGAGTTCGCCTTTCTCCTCGCCGACACCTCGCTTGAAGAGGGGATCATGATCGCCGAGCGTGTCCGGCAGGCGGTCATGGAAAAAAACATTTTTTCCCAGGATGGCCACCCCCTTCCCGGCATCACCATTTCTCTCGGTCTTGCCCTGTCCCATCCCGGTTCCACCCCCGAAGGGCTGATCCGCATCGCCGATCAAAACCTTTATCGAGCCAAACAAGAGGGACGCAACCGCTGCTGCCACCACCACACGGAGGAATGATTCTGCCCCTCCAGGAATTTCCATTCATGATCCCCGCGACGCGGACCGGTCCATGATTCCATTCAAGCGGGGCCGCATCGCCGCCGTGATCCTGGTGCTGTTCGCGGGATTGGGATTTTCCGTCGTCGCCGCCATCGTCAAGGCGGTCA
This sequence comes from Magnetococcales bacterium, assembly GCA_015228815.1. NCBI lineage: Bacteria > Pseudomonadati > Pseudomonadota > Magnetococcia > Magnetococcales > Magnetococcales bacterium. Next base: position 14,945 of record JADGCV010000020.1, read on the forward strand.
GCACCGAGGTCCATCCCTTCCAGCTTGTCTTCCTGCGTACTTTTTTCGGTCTGATATGGGTATTTCCCTTTCTGCTGAGGCGGGGCGTTGCCCTGTCCCTGATCTCGGACCATCCCCGGCTGCATCTTCTGCGCGGCATGGCCGGAATTCTCGCCATGGGAAGCGCCTTCTACGCCTATGCCCACCTGCCCCTCGCCCTGGTGACGGCCATCGGCTTCACCACACCGCTGTGGGTCATCGGGCTGGCCTGGTCGCTCTTGCATGAACGCATGGACCGGTCCTCGGGTCTGGCGACGATCATGGGCTTTTCCGGGGTTCTCCTGATGAGCCCCCCGGGGTCCAACCCATGGGAAATCGCCTGGCTTGCCGCCCTGTGCAGCCCTTTTTTCGAAGCCTTGGTCCTGGTGCTCGTCAAACGCCTGACCGCCACGGAACCCATACTCAACATCATCGCCACCTACAGCTTCATTTCGGTCGCCTTCTGGCTGCCCGTAGCCGTATGGGTGTGGCGACCGATCACCAACCATGATCTCTTCGCCATGATCCTGGCCGCCGGCATCGCCACATCAAGCCAGGCCGCCACCATCAATGCCTATTCCATGGCCCCAGCCACCCTCATCACCCCATTTTTCTATGTTCGGTTGATCTTCATTGGGATTATCGGGTATCTGTTCTTTCGGGAACTCCCAACCTGGAATACCTGGCTTGGCGCCATGGTGATCATCGGCAGCAACGTCGCCATTCTCAAACTCAAAGGATAACCGTCGTGCCATTTTGCGGTTTCGCGCCGTCCCGCAATGATGCTCCGCGAAAAAAACGGGGTCCCTGGATCGCCCTCCTGACGATGTTTTTCGCTTTCCTCGCCCCCGCCCCGGGATTTTCCGCCCCGGGGGGAGGATTTCTCCTGGTCATGGACCCGCCCGGTCATGCCAAGGCCACCTGGGCCTGGGAACTGCTCCGGAGTTCACAACGGATGGAAACGGTGGTGCGGATCCTGGAAAACAGTTTCACGCTGCCACGGCCACTGACCATCCGCTTCGGCGAGGGACAGGGACCATCGTATGATCCGGAACAAACGGAAATCCTTCTCCCATATCCCTTCATCGCCGATATTGCCCACCTTCTGTCCCATGGTTCCCAGAGGGATACACAACCCATCGCAATCGATTCCAGGGCGGAATCGATGCGGAACGAAACCCTGGATGTGGTCGAATGGGTCGTCTACCATGAACTGGGGCATGCCTTCATCGATCTGTTCCATCTCCCCGTTCTGGGACGGGAAGAGGATGCCGCCGATGCCCTGGCCACGCTTCTGGCCATCGAACTGGTCGAAGGAGGGGGACGCATCGCCCTGACCGCCGCCGACCTCCTGGGCCGCGTCGCCACCGGCGCCAGAAAAACCACAAACGCCGCCTACTGGAGCGAACACACCATCGACAAGCAGCGATTTTCCCAGGTCGTCTGCTGGGTCTACGGCAGCGACACCATCACCTTCGCCCCTCTGGCGCAAGCGGGAACCATTCCGCCTCATCGGGCAAAACGCTGCCCCGATGCCTTCGCCTCCATGGCCCAGGGATGGATGCGCCTTTTGAACCAATACATCAAACCCGCTTGATAAAGACACGCTTTCGACCACTCATCCCAACCGTCCAAACACCGTACAGGGGGCACTGTCAATATCTTCCATCCACAGCGGCGCGACGATCACCTGCGACAAGGTTTCAAGGGAATGATCCAGATTCATGTCCTCGATCAGCCGAATCGGCCTCCCTGAAGATTGGGGATCAAGAAAGGTCCTGTGACTTTCCCGGCCTTCCGGTCGATGGCGCCGCGCCGTCAGGGATACGAAATCCATCCCCAAGGCCCGAACCCCAGGGCGATTGTGCCGCAGCCACAACCCCACTTCCTTGTCCACGCCAGGGTTGTCCATGCTGTAGACCTCCGTGCCGCGATAACGCTGAAAACCGGTCCGGAAAAGAACCAGATCGCATTCGCTGGTCACATGTTCCATAACCGCCAGGACGCCGATCATTTCTCCCGGACCGCAGGCGATGTCGATCAGACAGGGACTGTCGAAAATCCATTCCCCGGCGGTAAACCCGGTAACCCCCGGCCCCTGATCGAAAAAATGGGCCGGGGCATCGACATGGGTCCCCCAATGATTCTCCAGGGCGATGCGGCAAACATTGGCCGTATCGCCGCCTCGGATCGATTTGACCATCGTTCGTTCAGGCCGTGCCGCCACATCACCATAAACAGGAACAGTCTGGCCCAACGGGTGCGATAAAAGGACCCAGCGTGTTTTTTTCATAATGGCAGTTGGATTCCCATGGGTTTTCCTCCCGTCGAATGATTGCGGGAGCGGCATTTTCAATAGAATGTCATACCATATCCGCGACTGCCACCCAAACAAAAGAACAACCTGTATCCAAAAGCACCGAAGGGCCCAGGTCGAAAAGAGAAACCGGGTCGATTCAGTTGCATTCATTTAAATTTGCCGACCGCTTCGTCCCCGGACCATGGTTCCTGGAAAAATAACGCCAATGGCCCTATTCTTGGACCGATCGGAATTCTCATACCACTTCCGACACATTCCGAACCCAAAGCCGTCCAGTCAAGGAGTCTTGCAGTGGCTGTATCCTGGTTGCATGGTCCCGTTCGCCCCTCCAGCATCGCAGCACGGGAAGAGGCGAAAAAACATCTTGAAACCATGGAGAAACCACCGGGCTCCCTTGGCGTGCTCGAAGAGACTGTCATCCGCCTGGCCGGCCTTTACGGTACCTCCCGGCCCGACCCCGATCCCGCGCGCATCCTTCTCTTCGCCGCCGATCATGGGGTCGCTGCCGCCGGGGTGACGCCCCATTCTCAGAGCATGACCCTGGCCATGGTCGAAAACGCCCTGAAAGGGCGCAGCGCCATTGCCGTCATGGCCCGACATCTTGGATTGCAGTTGGAAATCGTCAACGTCGGCATGTGTCATTCTCCGGAAAATACCCCAGGACTGGTCAACCAACCTGCCGCCCCCGGTTCCAACGACATTCGTTTCCGGCCTGCCATGGACGAGGAACAACTGGCTCTGGCCATGGAGGCCGGTCGAGACGCGGTGCAACGTGCCGTCAATGACGGCATGCGCATGATCATCGCCGGTGAAATCGGCGTTGGCAAAAGCACCCCAGCCGCCGCGGTCGCCGCAGCCCTCCTTGGTATCTCACCCGAATCGGTGGCGGGACCGGGTTCCGGCCTTCATCCAGACGGAATGGCGCGCAAGGCCCAGGTCATTCAACAGGCGCTGGATCTGCATTTGCCCGGACTCAACGGCTCGATGCAAACGGTCCGGCGATTGGGTGGATTCGACATCGCCGCCCTTGCCGGGGCCTTCGTGACGTGCGGTCAATCGGGAATTCCCGCCCTGGTCGATGGTTTGACCGCCTCTACCGCGGCTCTGGTAGCGGTTTCGTTGCATCCAACGCTCAAGGACTGGCTTTTTTTTGGCCACCGCTCCGCCGAGCCGGGACAGTTGCCCTTGATTCGCGCCATGGATGTCATGCCTCTTTTGCACCTGGACATCAGCCTGGGAGAAGGAACCGGCGCCACCGCCGCATTTGCGCTGTTGCGCATGGCCAGTTTCCTTCAACGTGAAATTTCCTATTTTCATTGATCTTGCCTCCATCGAGAGGCACGGTCCGAGTCCCTCTCATGTCGCTTTCACCTTCCCCTGCCCCGGATGGTCCGGGAGACCGACACAAGGAACGGGGCAATGCGTTTCTTGCCCAGGGGCGGTTGGCGGATGCGGCGCAGGCGTATCGTTTGGCGCTGGCCTGTCAACCCGACCATCATCGTGCCATGTCCAACCTGGGAATCGTTTTCCAGGCCCAGGGACGGCTGGAAGATGCGGTGGATTGTTTTTCCAGGGCCTTGGCCATGCAACCGGAATTTGCCGCGGCACACTCCAATCTGGGCGTCGTCCTGCATCGCATGGGACGATTGCACGAGGCCCGGACCCATCTTCTGCGCGCCCTCGAACTGGAACCGGCCTATCCCGAAGCCCTTTCCAATCTGGGCAACCTGTACCTTTCCCAGGGGCGTTGGTTGGACGCCGTTGCATGCTATCGGCGGGCCCTGACGGAAAACCCCGCTTTCCCCGATGCCCTGGCCAATCTGGGAGTCGCGCTGCAGCATCTGGGAAACCTTTCCCAGTCGGCCCTTTGCCTCGAAGGTGCCCTGAACCTTGAACCCAACAGCCATGAATACTGGACCAACCTCGGAGTCGTCCGGTATCGCCAGGGAAACCTGGAATCGGCCATGGCGTGTCTTGACCGTGCCTTGCGGCTCAAACCGGATCATCCCGACGCCCTGGCCAATCTGGGTTGTCTTCTCATGGAGCAGGGACACCTTTCCGAGGCCCTGTCCTGGATCGGAAAAGCGGTGCATATCGCACCGGAGCTTGCCGAGGCCCATTTTGCCGAAAGTCTTGTCTTGTTGTTGTCGGGCGATTTTAAAAAAGGATGGGAAAAGCATGAATGGCGGTGGCGGCGGTCCGGATTTCCTCCGCATGGACGGCCCGAGCCGCTTTGGGACGGGCATTCCCTTGCGGGACGCTCGATTCTTCTTCACTGCGAGCAGGGGTTGGGTGACAGTATCCAGTTCGTTCGCTTCGCCCCGGAGGTCAAGGCCAGGGGTGGGACGGTTCTTCTCAGGTGTCCGCAACCGCTTGCCCGCTTGATGGCCACCGCCGCAGGCATCGATCGATGGGTATTGGAAGGGGAAGAGGGTGTGTCGTGCGATACCCAAGCCCCCTTGATGAGTCTTCCCTGGCTGCTGGGAACGACACTGGAGACCCTTCCCGCCGTCACTCCCTATCTGCACGCGACCCACCCCTCCCCCCTGCCCCGTTCCTGGATGGCTGGACCAAACATGAAAGTCGGGCTGGTCTGGCGTGGCAACCCTATGTTCCGGGATGATGGCAAACGGTCGATGGATCCCTCCCACCTGGTTCCCCTGCTCGGTCTTGCGGGAATCACCTTCATCGGATTACAGGTGGACCTGTCCCCGGGTGAACGGGAGTTTTTCGCGTCCTTCCCCAATTTTTTCGACGCCGGGAATCTTTTGACCGATTTTGCCGTTACCGCCGCCGTCATTCAGGAATTGGATCTGGTCATCTCGGTCGATACGGCAGTCCTTCACCTGGGAGGGGCCCTGGGACGGCCCACCTGGGCCTTGTTGCCCAAAACTCCCGATTGGCGCTGGCTTCTGGAACGGGAAGATTCCCCGTGGTATCCGACCATGCGGCTTTTTCGGCAGAAAAATCGCGGCGATTGGCTGGAGGTCATGGACCGAATCGCCAGGAAACTGTCGGCGGCAAAGTACCCCCAATGATGTGACGACCCGGTGGATACGACACCATGGCCCACTACCACACCCTGGGCGTAAATCCCTCCTGATTGGCGATTCGAACCGTGTTTCCAGACGGGACAATGACAAACAGCCCCTGGTTCATGGCATGCCGCGCTATGTCCTCTTCCACGGTCAATCCCGCGACAACCCCCATGATGCGATAGTCATGGTATGTTGGAGATAATTCTCTAAACAACGGCATTTGTTCCAACAGCAAGTCAACAAAGTCCACCATCATGTTGCGCGAAACAGAAAGAAGAAATATATCTCTGTCAATGATGACTGTCGGACCAAATTTGGCACTGAACCCCTTGTCCTGTCTGTCATATATGATCGTCGCTCGGGCTGTTTGTATTGCAATATTATTTGGATAACCGAACATGGTCGTCCAGTTTGGAAAAATGTGTTCATCAATCAAAATTTCGATCTCATCATCCCAATGTAATCCACTCTTCGAATCAACCGCATTGTCCTCCACGGCATCGATACCATGATTTATTCTGTGAACTATTTCGGTGACCTTCTGCCAGACGGCATCGAACGTTATCTTGTCGGACATGCCAAGGCACTCTTTCTCTCAATTTTTTCCAGTCGGAACACAATACCCACCTTCGGTGTCATTGCCAAACCTGGCACCCCCATGATCCGTCGCCAAGACATCATCACTCCAGCCACCATACGGAAACTCATCGTCACCAGGTACGTGGTACAAACGTTTCCTTATTGGCCAGCTTGACGCTGTCGCCAGACTGAACGATAACGAACAGCCCTTCATTCATGGCGAATCGATCGACATCTTTATCGATCAGGATGCCGGCCACGGCACCCATGACCTGGGCGCCACCCTCGCCTTCGTAGAATTCCTTGAACTCGCGTATCCGTTTCAGATGATCACGGACATCCTCGACGGTCAGACGACTCTTGACCTCCACCAGGACAACGCTGTCGGTGTTGTCCACCAACAGGTCAATCTCCATGCGCTGGCGACCGTCCAGACTCATTACCTTGACCCGAGGCGCGACACGATGCACTGGAACGCCCCGTTCGGCAAACAAGGTCTCGCAGGCCGGAGCAACAATGCCTTCGACGAACTCACCCCACCGACTACCCAGGTTGCCAACCTGCTGGCTGACCTCCTTGATCTTGCGGTCGGTTTCCTTCATCTGCCGGTCGGTTTCCTGCATCTTGCGGTCGGTTTCCCTCATTTGCGCAGAAACTTCCTTGATTTCGCGGGCGGTTTCCCTCATTTGCGCGGAAACTTCCTTGATCTGCTGGTCGGTTTCCTTGATTTTCCGGTCCAACTCCGCTCGCCGCTCACGATCCTCCTGCCGATCCCTCCGTCTCCGCTCACGATCCTCCTGGACCATTTCCTGGAACATTTTCCAGATGTCATCAAAAGTCAAGGCCTGCGACATCACGATGTCTCCCGTTTACAATGACGAAATCGACGCATCCTTAAAGGATGGTTGCGGTTGGCGGAAAAAAAGTCAAGGTTCAATGCGGATTCCAGAATCCATTCCGACAAGAAAATCAATGAACAATCAATCTGTTTTCAGCAAGGTACCCAGGTCTTGAAGATCGGTCCGACTCAACGTCCCCACTGCCTGCTTCAAACGCAGTCGATTGACCAGATAATCATATCGCGCCTGAAGATAATCGCGCTTCGCGGAATAATACTGGCGATAGGCATCGACCACCGTCAAGATATTGCCCACTCCGGCCTTGAATCCTTCCAGACGGGCCTGCAAAGCCCCGTCCTGGGCAACGACCGCCTTGCGCAAGGCAGCCAGGGAGCGGGCGCTCGCCTCCACCGACTGGAACGTGGCTCGGGTCATCCGTTCGGTGCGCCGGAACTCCTGCTCCCGCTCCTGGGAAGCCTTCTCACGTCGGGCCATGGCCTCGCGCACCAGAGAAAGGGTCATCCCCCCCTCGAAAATCGGTACATTGACCTTGACCCCCAACTCCACGTTGTCCACCTTCTGGCCATCCCCATACAAGGAACCATCGCTGTCCTCACGGCTGATCGTACTGACCAGGTTGACCGTCGGCAAATAACCCGCCTGCTGCCGCAAGATTTCCAATCGGGCGATTTCCATCGCCAGATTTCGCGACTGCACCGCCAGATTCTGCTCCAGAGATGCCTGAACCCAGGCATCGACCGACGCGGGTTGTGGCGGGGCGGCATCGAAATCGACCCGAAATCCCTGAATGTCCTCCAGATCGACGCCAACGATCTCCTTGATCCCCTGAAGGGCGTCATCATATTTGTTGCTCGCATCGATCTCCCGCGCCTCGGTCAGAGCGAATCGCGCCTCGGTGTCGTGCAACTGGGTAATCGTCCCCAGACCACTGTCCAGACGCGCCCTGGCCAATTCAAACTGTTTTTCATTGGCCTCCCGCTCCGCCTTCGCCAGCTCACGCGCATCCTTGGCCGCCAACAGATTGAGATAGGCACTCGCCAGACGCAAAATCAAATCCTGTTCCGAAGCGATCAGATTGACCTGCGCCTGCTCGACCGCCAGACTCGCCTGATTCATCTTGACCAACGCCTGCGCCTTGAACACCGGTTGGGTGATCGTCAAAGTCAAATCCTGGCTGGGATAATCGGAGTTGCCCGTCGAAAAGGTTGGATTGGAGGCGCGCAGGATGTTCTGATACATGCTGACATGCTGATAATCGAAGGAGGCAGTCGGCAGATGACCGGCACGCGCCTGGGGAATCGCCTCCTGATTGGCATCGAGATCCGATTTCGCCACTTGATATTTGGGATCGTTGCTCATGGCCTGCCGAAACAGGCCAAGGAGGGTTTTCGCCCCCTTGGGTATCTCGACCGGAGGCGTCTTGCGCACCCAATACCCCTCCTGCTCCAATTGCACTGGCCGAATCACGACCACCGGACGGGCACGATCATGCAGATCACGCCGCAAATCAGGACGCCGCCCATCACGTCCGACACGAGTCGCCGGGACCTCGCTCCCCGGAGCGGGTTTGCGTACCGCAAGCGTCAAAGTCTTCTGCTGCCCTCCCAGCTCCGAATGAGCGACGTCGAAGGTCTTGGCAATCATCGGTGACGAACCGGACAACTCGAAAATCAACCGTCCCGATCCCAACCGGGTCGATTCGACCCGGGCACTGCGCACCGAAGGATGACTCGATGTAAATCCCGCAACCGCCGCATCCAAACGATTGGGCGTCCATCCGAGAAAATCGACGATCAGTTCCGGTGGATCATCGACGGTGTAGGCGTTGACGCGACTGCCGTCAACTCCGGGAAGCACGAAGGTTAATCGTCCCACCAGCTCGTCGATCCGGATCCGTGACAACGCCGACATCCCGGCCACCATCCGCGCAGGCGCCGCATCCGGCGCGATGCTGATCGAGATTCGGCCCGTATCCCCCTCCAAAGCCCCCGAACCAGCCACCAGGTCGGAAGTCTCGGCAAGATGAAACATCAGACGGCTGCTCCCCTTGTCGATCGGACGTACCATAACCCCACGGATCATGGGATTGGAGGTCCGAAAGGAACGCGCCACTGCCACCAGCTCCTTGTGTCCCACCCCCGGCAGATCGACCAGAAGACGCGGCGGCTTGTCCTCGAAGGAAACCTCCGCCACCAGACCGCGGTTGCCCGCCAACTGCAGTTCGATCCGCCCCTCGTGCCCCACCAGGCCGATGGAAGACAATACCGCCGCTTCCCGCGGTCGTTCCTGGCCCAGAGTCGCCGGTCCCAACACCAGTTCCCAACGTGACCGGTCGCCGCCTCCCGCGACAATGGTCTCGTCCAATACCTCCGACGGGCCACGCAACTGGACCAATAATCGCGCTGATTCCCCCTCCCCCGGAAGAACATGAACCCCGCGAACCGCAGCCAATGGTTTCCGCGATTTCCCGATCCGGTCCATCAGTTCCCTGGCGTCGGTCCCCTTGAGCTCGATGATCACCTCCTGCCCGGAGTTTCCAAGCGCGGCGCCATTGAACACCCCGACCCGGGTTTCAAGCTGAATGCGAACGATCTCCCCATCCTCCCGAACATCAAACTCCGATACCGCCTCCACAGCGGCCAACGCTCTTCCTGAAATCGACAAAAAAATACAAGCCATTGCTATAATCCATGGCCATACCTTATTCTTCATCCACCCCGGTAATCGATTCATAGACGCAGAGCCTTGGCAATCCTTATCTTGGATTCATGTTGCCCACACCATACCACCTCATCCCTTCGCTGTAGCGCACTCATATCCCGAGCGCACGATCAACCCAAGCGACATGTTCTTATTTTACCAGTTTCCATGCATTCCAATCCATGAACAATCATTTTTGACGATCAAGTCTTTTTCAGTCCATTCAACCCCCATGGCGGACATATCATTACTCATCGATATAACAATATAAGAATTGACGATCGTCAATTCTTGCATAAAATGACCAACAAATAATTCTGAATGACACCACCGGAAAACAATTCCCGAGACAAAAAATGACACGATAAAACATACCATTGCCAAAACAGTCCTTGACATCCCCGGATCAACAGGGCCAACCTGTCTGCATGAATGTGTCACTTTCTTTATCAATGCCAATGGAGGAATCCGTGGACAAACCCCTTCCTCTCAATAATACGATCCCTTTCCCCCATGCCCCCCCCAGCACCGAGCCTATGAACGAGGAACAACAGGGCTACAATTGCGACGAACTCGCGATGCTTTTCGACATGGTGGACAGCACGACTTTGTTGGACCTGATCGATGGCACCACCCTGCCGGATTGTTCCAAACCGTAACGCCCGGTCTTCCGGCCCCCCCACGAAAACGATGGATCGTGTGGCTCCCGCAGGGAAGAAATACATTCGGGAAATAAAAAAAAGGGGCGGCGCCTTTTCGGCGCCGCCCCTTCTCGTGCTGCGACTGTTCTTACTGCAACTTAAACTTACTTGCCACCGAAGATGGCTTTGCCTTGACCGGCGGAACCAAGCACATTCTTGTTCTTTTCGATGATCATTTTCTTCAGTTCGTCACGGGCCGGTCCAAGGTATTTGCGGGGATCGAATTCGGCGGGCTTGTCGGCGAAGACCTTGCGAATCATCGCGGTCATGGCCAGGCGTCCGTCGGAGTCGATATTGATCTTGCAAACGGCGGAACGGGTCGCCCGGCGCAGTTGATCCTCGGGAATGCCGACCGCGTCTTTCAGGGCGCCGCCATGGCCGTTGATCATGCCCACATAGGTCGGAACCACCGACGAGGCGCCGTGCAACACGATCGGGAAGCCGGGGATGCGGCGTTCGATCTCTTCCAGGATGTCGAAGCGCAACGGAGGGGGAACCAGGACGCCCTCGGCGTTACGGGTGCATTGGGCGGGGGTGAACTTGTTGGCGCCATGAGAGGTGCCGATCGAGATGGCCAGTGAATCGACTCCGGTCTTGCTGACGAACTCTTCGACCTCCTCGGGACGGGTATAGGTCGATTTGTCCGCCACGACATCGTCCTCGATCCCGGCCAGAACCCCAAGTTCCCCTTCAACGGTCACGTCGCGACCATGGGCATATTCCACGACCTTCTTGGTCAGGGCGATGTTGTCGGCGAAGGAGTGGTGCGACCCGTCGATCATCACCGAGGAAAACCCGGTGTCGATGCACGATTTGCACAGATCCAGGGTATCGCCGTGATCCAGGTGCAGCGCGAATTTAAGGTGGGGATTGATTTCCTTGAGGAGTTCCGCCGCACCCTGGGCCATGTAACGCAGAAGCGTCTGGTTGGCATACTTGCGGGCGCCCGAGGAGACCTGAAGAATGAACGGGGAGTCGGACTCACCGCAACCGGTCACGATGGCCTGCAACTGTTCCATATTGTTGAAGTTGTAGGCCGGGATGGCAAACTTGCCCTCGAAGGCGGCCTTGAACATGGCTTTGGTGTTGACGAGTCCTAATTCTTTATAGCTGACGGTCATGTTTTCCTCATTTTCGTTGACGTGTTTAAGGCGGTGGTCCCCGGTCCCGATCCGAATCCCTTCCATTCCGGAAAACCCGGTTCACAACCGATACCTGTACATCACTGATGCAACTTTTTCGGGATGGTGCTTCATTTTCGATTCCCGGATGTTAACAGCACCGACACCAATCGGCAATCCATTTCCTTCGATAATACCAAAGATGGGAAGCCCGACTGGCTGTCCTTGCGAACCCGACTCCGGCAATCCTGGTCTGAATCAACCGTAACGCCGCTCGAACTCTTTCATGAACTCCGTCAATGCCGTGACCCCTTCGTCGGGCATGGCGTTGTACAGCGACGCCCGCATCCCGCCGACCGAACGATGTCCCTTCAAGGTCATCAATCCCGCCCGGGTCGATTCGGACAGGAAGGTTTCGGTAAGATCCGGATTGCTCAGCGTGAAGGGAATGTTCATGCGCGACCGGCTCCCCTTTTCGTTGGGGCAACGATAGAAGCCCGACTGGTCGATCACCCGATAGACCTGATCCGCCTGACGGATGTTGCGCTGTTCCAACCCTGCCACCCCGCCCTGATCCCGGACCCAGTCGAGAACCATCCCGAGAATATAGATGGCATAGGTCGGCGGTGTATTGAGCATCGACTGCTCGGCGGCCTGGGCCTTGTAGTCGAGCATCACCGGAAGGTTGGCGTGGCGCCCTTCAAGGTCCTTGCGAATGATGACCACGGTCACCCCGCTGGGGCCCAGATTTTTCTGCGCCCCGGCATAGATAATCCCGAACCGGTTGACATCGACGACCCGGGACAGGATGTTGGAGGACATGTCGGCAACCAGAGGCACCTTGCCGGTATCGGGGGTATAGTGAAACTCCGTCCCATAAATGGTGTTGTTGGTGGTCATGTGGGCATAGACGGCCTCGGGGTCGAGCTTGAGTTCGTCCTGGGTCGGAATCCGGGTAAACCGGACATCCTCGCTCGAAGCGGCAACCCGGATTCGGGAAAATATTTTTTTCGCCTCCTTCATCGCCTTTTTCGACCAGCTTCCGGTCAGGATATAGTCGGCGGTTTCTCCCTGGGGGTCGGTGATCAGGTTCATCGGCACCATGGCGAACTGCAACGTCGCACCCCCTTGAAGGAACAACACATCGTAGTCCTCGGAGATCCCCATCAGGGACCGGAGCATCGATTCGGCATGCTGGATGATGCCCAGATATTTTTTCGAACGGTGACTCATTTCCATCACCGACATGCCGGACCCCTGATAATCCAGCATCTCGTCCCGGGCACGTTCCAGCACCGCCACAGGCAAGGCGGCGGGACCGGCACTGAAGTTGTAAACACGTCCCATCTGTCCTCTACGCTCCTTCATCGTGGTAAAAGAAAAAGGGCGCATGATCCAATGAATGGGCGCGCCCAGGAATAACCGATCATGAATACGTCACCCGCCCGACTGGCGGGTGCGTTCGTCATGCGTGCGGGGGGGCTATTTGTTGGCCCGGTTGCGAATCAGGTTGTCCACCACCGTCGAATCGGCGAGGGTCGTTGTATCACCAAGGTTTTCCAGCTCGTTGGCGGCGATCTTGCGCAGGATGCGCCGCATGATCTTGCCGGAGCGGGTCTTGGGAAGACCTGGAGCCCACTGGATGATGTCCACCTGGGCGATGGCGCCAATCTCCTTGCGCACCAGAGCGGTCAGTTCTTTCTGCAACTTTTCCGACGGCTCCACCCCCTGCATCAAGGTGACATAGGCATAGATCCCGTTGCCCTTGATGTTGTGCGGATAGCCCACCACGGCAGCTTCCGAGACGCTTTCATGGAGCACCAGGGCGCTTTCGATCTCGGCGGTTCCCAGATTGTGCCCCGAAACGATGATGATGTCATCGACCCTTCCCGTGATCCAATAATAGCCATCCTCATCGCGTTTGCAACCATCTCCGGTAAAGTATTTTCCCGGAACCGCGGAAAGGTAGGTTTCGAGAAAACGCTGATGGTTGCCATAAATGGTCCGCATCATGCTGGGCCAGGGACGGGCCATGACCAGGTTGCCCTCGGTCGCCCCTTCGAGCACCCGCCCCTCCGCATCGGTCAACTGCGGCTCGATGCCGAAGAACGGGCGCGTCGCCGATCCCGGCTTCAGCGGGGTGCATCCGGGAAGCGGCGTGATCAGGATCCCCCCCGTTTCCGTCTGCCACCAGGTATCGACGATCGGACAACGCCCCTCTCCAACCACATGATAATACCATTCCCACGCCTCCGGATTGATCGGTTCCCCCACCGAGCCCAGGAGCTTCAGGGATTTGCGGCTGCTTTTCCGGACCGGTCCATCCCCCAATCCCATCAGGGAGCGGATGGCGGTCGGCGCGGTATAGAAGGTATTCACCCGGTGTTTGTCGATCACCTGCCAGAAGCGGGAGGCGTCGGGATAGGTTGGAATCCCTTCGAACATCAACGTCGTCGCCCCGTTGGCCAGGGGACCATAGACGATGTAGGAATGCCCGGTCACCCAGCCGACATCGGCGGTACACCAAAACACATCCCCATCGTGATAGTCGAAGATAAACTTGTGGGTCATGGCGGTATAGAGACAATATCCGCCGGTACAATGTTGCACCCCCTTGGGTTTGCCGGTGGAGCCCGAGGTGTAGAGAATGAACAGCGGGTCCTCGGCGTCCATGTGTTCCGGAGGACACGCCGGCTCCACAAGCGCCGCGGCCTCATGATACCAGACATCCCGCCCCGCGACCCATTGGACCTCCGTGCCACTGTGACGCACCGTCAAGACCGTGTGGACGTTGGGACAACTCTTGAGGGCCTGATCGACGTTGGCCCGCAGGGGCACCACCTTGCCGCCACGGAAGCCGCCATCGGCGGTGATGACGGTCCGACAGTCGGAATCGAGAATCCGGTCCTTGATGGAATCGGGAGAAAATCCGCCGAACACCACCGAGTGGATCGCGCCGATCCGGGCACAGGCGAGCATCGCCACCGCCGCCTCGATGATCATCGGAAGATAGATGCAGACCCGATCCCCCTTCGAAACGCCACGTCCCTTGAGGACATTGGCCATCCGGCACACCTCGGCGTGCAACTGGCGATAGGTGATCCGGCGGTCCGAACCGGGATCATCCCCTTCCCAAATGATGGCGGTCTGGTCACCCCGCGTTTCCAGGTGACGGTCGAGGCAGTTGTACGAGGCATTGGTCGTGCCGCCCTCGAACCAGCGGATGTGCCCCTTGCGAAAATCATGATCCAGCACCCGGGTCCAGGGAGTGAACCAATGGACAAATTCACGCGCCCGGTCACCCCAGAAGGTCTCGGGATCGTCGATGGATTGCCGGTACCATCGCTGGTACGTTTCCTCGTTGATGAAGGCGTTCTCGGCAAACTCCTTGGGTACGGGATAGACCTTGCTCATGTCGATTCTCCTGGTATGCGCCATGGCCTGGCGGCAGGCATCGTCGCTGTTTGGATCGCGTAAAAAACGGACCTTCGGATCTCCTGGAACCGCCACCCACGGCGTTTCCCCTGGTCCCATCACTTGCGGGTTCCCCCCTTGACGACGGGCATTGTAACACTTCATCCGTCAGGAATCAGTCCTCTTTTTCCATTCGTGTCAAAAAATTGGATCGCGCCCGGGAAAGGCTCCACGATGACATCGGCAACAGCCCCCGTCCTGAAACGATCCCCGAAATCCATCTCTTTCAATCATGGCACGGGTCCTGCGTGACGGCATTGTCGCCGACCTTGAACAAACCCTCGGGAAGCGAACGCTTCCGTTCCTACGACAACCAAATGAAAGAATTCGACAATGGCCATTTCCAAAGTAAGCGCCCTCATGTCCAGCGTCAGCCATCTGATGACCACCCGGGCCATGCAGGCAAGCCAGAAACTGGGCGAAAAGGTGCATGCCAGTTCTTCCCAGACCGCCAACGCCATTCACGAACGTTCCAACGTCCCGCAATATGGCAAAAGCCAGGCCTTCAAAATCAATATTTCCAAGACCGGAATGGCCAATTTTGAAAGCATGCAGGCCAACAATAAATGACCCGGGCGTCATTCACGAAAGCGTCGTCCGACCCGCCGCGACCTCGATCAATTCCAGTTCCGTCTTGCGGATTCGTTGCAGCCTGATCTCTCCGGTTCCCGAGTGAAAAACGATCCTGCGGCCCCACGGGCCGCCCACATCGGAAGAGACAAGGCGCAATTTTTTCTCCCGGATCAGGTCCATCGCCACCTCGACGTTCCTCCGCCCGATGGCGATCGATTCTTCCTGGGTCTTGCCGGGAAGGGTGAACATCATGGCCCCGCCGAACAGTTTGACTTCCAATTCCCTGGCCGCGATTCCCATCTGGTCGAACCATGAGAGCATGAAATGGAACGCACAGGAGACATAATCCCCCATCAACCGACACACCTTCAATCCATTGCAGCCGTGATCGCACGGGCGCGACGGAAGTTTGCCATGGCAGATCGCGCCCAACTTCCGATGGGGATGAAACAGCACCACGGAAACACACGATCCCAGGACGGTATGAACCTCCATGGGCCGAATGCCCAGAAACAGTTCTCCAGGATCCAGGGTGACGAAGCGGCTCGCATGTTCCATGAGGGCCATGGGCTGGCTCAAACCGACCGGGTGGCGATGAAGCGACGAATGGCCTGTCGAAGGCCGACCTTGTCGGTCCAGTCGAGCCAGATCACGACCGAGCCCCCCACCATTCGCAACGGAATCGAAAAATCGACGCGAAGATTGGCAACCTGTCTTTCCCCGAACGATGACGCCTCCTCGACCTGGCCATCGCGAAGATTGAACGAGGCCATGCTCATGTTCCAGTCACGCGGATTTCCCCTGAAGAACACCGGTTTCTTTCCTTCCAGATCCGCATCCAGCAGACCGCTCAAGGTGCTGACGCACGTATAGAGCAACAGGTCCCCGACATCGGTGAATGTTTCCCGACACACTTCATTGTGCATCGATTCCGGGACATGCTCGCCATACAGGGCATCCAGAAGCGGGGCCACCGATTCGCCGCGCAGCAACAAAAGTGCTGTCCCCGCCACTTCTTCCGTTCGCGCCAGAATCAGCTTGAAACCCATCTGCACCAGACAGGCCGCCGATCCCACCAATTGTTCAATGTTTTCGATCAGGCGTTGCGCCGCGGTCATTTCGATGCATGGAGGAGAAAACTCGATCTCCGCATCGACCATTTCACTCAGGGTGGGAACCGCATGCCCCAGACTGAGGTTGAACATCTCCCTGATCGCGTCTTCCTCCAGTTCGTCCAACATCTTCCGCCCCCCTGCCCATGAAGCGATGTCGCCGAAAAATACCGCAACCGCCGTTCATCGAAGCCCCTTCGAACCGTCCAGCGAAAGACAGGACCTCGTTGAACGATACTCCTTGTTCACCTCTGGTTGCCATGTTTTTTTCCGATCCGATTCCCCGCTTTCTCCTTCCGTCAACGGCAGTACCACCTTGAACATGGATCCCTTCCCCAACACACTTTCGACGATGATTTCACCCCAATGGGCATCGACGATCTTCTTGACGATGGACAAACCCAAACCAACGCTCTTTTCCCGGCCCGTGGGACGCGCACTCAATTTTTCGAAAGGGCCGAACATGCGTCCCTTGTCTTCCTCCGAGATGCCCGGTCCCTCGTCGGTCACCGAGAACCAGACGCCCCTTGGATCCCGACCCGTGCGAACGGTTATGGTGCATGAATCATTTGAAAACTTGATGGCGTTGCCAATCAGGTTATCGACGACCTGCCCCATCCGGTCCTCATCGAAGAAAACCTCTCCGGTCGTGGAAAACTCCGAGGCGATCCGGATCGATTTCCGATCCGCGGAAAATTGAAGCAGTTCAATGCGGGATTGGACCATCCGTTCCAGGTTGTGCGGTTTGCGGCACAATCGGAACTGGCCACTTTCGATGACCGAGACATCGAGAAGATCATCGATAAGATGGCGCATCTGCATGCCGACGTTGTGGATGGCGGAAAGAAATCGATGCTGCTCATCCCGCGCCAGCTCCAGGTTGAGCAACAAATCGGACATGCCACAGATGGAGTTGAGTGGATTGCGCAGGTCGTGAGCGGCCATGCCGAGGAATTTATTCTTCAGATCATTCAATTCCTGCAAGCGTTTCCTCTGCCGCAAAAGTTCCAGATGGGTGTGAATACGCGCCAGAACCACCCCTGGACTGAACGGTTTGCGGATGAAATCGACCGCGCCCAGTTCCAATCCATGCGTTTCATCGGCAGGATTGCTCATTCCGGTAATGAAAATGACCGGTATCCCCGCCGTGGCCGGGTCCGCCTTGAGTTGACGGCACACCTCCAGTCCATCCATTTCCGGCATGAGGATATCCAGAAGAATCAGGTCGGGAAGGGGCAAGGTACGGGTCCGCTTCAAAGCCTGAAGTCCATTCTTGGCGACGATGACGCGAAACTCGTCGCTCAGAAGCCCCACCATGACATCGATATTTGCCTTCTCGTCATCGACCACGAGAATTCTTGCCGACTCGTCCTCGATCATCGCTCTTCTTCTCCACCACGGGCATCCCGAATCATCGGACCCCGGCCCATTGAAAACATGACGATTCCCACTCCTTGTTTCTCCCCCTCCGGCACGCCATCGTCAACAGGTTCCACCCTCCGAAAACTGCCGCACCTGATTGCGTCCACGGGACTTGGCCAGGTACAACCCCTTGTCGGCCATCTCGATCAAATGACCGCGGGCGATGTCGAGCGTGGGGACGACCGTTGCGGTCCCCAGACTCAAGGTGACGATTTCGTCCGCGTCGGACCGGGGATGGGGCAGACGCAAATCCCGGCAATTGGCCAGAATGCGCCGCGCCACGATTCCCGCCCCTTCGGCGCTGGTTTCGGGCAAGACGCAGGCAAATTCCTCGCCACCATAACGACAGGCCAGATCCACGGTTCGCGGCATCGCCTCGGCGATCGACCGGGCAATCTTG
This sequence comes from Magnetococcales bacterium, assembly GCA_015228815.1. NCBI lineage: Bacteria > Pseudomonadati > Pseudomonadota > Magnetococcia > Magnetococcales > Magnetococcales bacterium. The sequence continues at coordinate 33,263 of JADGCV010000020.1, forward strand.
ACCAGACATTCATCCCCCGACGTATGCCCCAGGGCATCGTTATAACGTTTGAAAAAATCAATATCCATCAGGATCAGTGACAAAGGGTGCCGATAACGGAGGGATCGTTCCCATTCATATTCCAGGAATTCGTCAAAACGACGGCGATTGGCAATTCCTGTCAGACCATCGAGCACCGCCATTCGTTCCAGGGCATCGCCACGCCGCTTAAGTTCGACATGGGTCTTGACCCGCGCCAAAGTGATCATGGGACTCAAGGGTTTGCTGATGTAATCGACCGCCCCCACCTCGAAACCCAAGGCCTCATGCTTTTCCTCGGTCTGACCGGTGACGAAAATGACAGGTATTTCCCGGGTCAACATGTTTTTCTTCACCAGACGACACACCTCGTAGCCGTCCATCCCCGGCATGACGACATCGAGCAGAATCAGGTCCGGCAGTGGTGGCCGTTCCAATCGTTTGAGGGCCTGAATCCCATCCTTGGCGATGGCCGTTCTGTAATAAGGTTTCAGCAATCCATCAAGGATATCGATGTTGATTTTTTCATCATCGACGATGAGAATCTTGGCTTTGTTGTCCGCGCCGTTTTTGGAGGGCAAGGGGCTCATGGTCTGTTTCATCGGGGGTTGGAAAACGACAGATTCAGGGTTGCGGCAATATCGCGGAATGTCGCCTGGGCCGCGTCGAATTCATACTCATCGATTTGTGATTCAAGATGCCGCAACGGTTCCGACAACCGGGAATCGGACAACAGTTCCCGGGTCCGGATCACCAGGTTCAAAGCGTCCGAATCGCCCTCGTCGAGCATTCGGTGCAGTTCGGCGAACAACGGCGTCAGACGATCGATTTCCAGGGGTTCGACAGGCCGATCGTTCGTTTCCGCGACGGGTGTTTTCCGTTCGACGCCCGTATCGAGGTCCGAAAGAAAGGATTCCAGAGCCGCCATCACCCGCTCGACCGCGACCGAAAAGGGACGGATGAACCCGTCGATCCCTTCCAGGTTCTTCTCCTTCAATCGCGACTCCAACCGTTGCGCCACCTCCATCAATTCTTTCGCGCCGATGGTTCCGGCCATTCCCTTGAACGTATGAACCAAACGGTGCGCCGAAACCGGGTCACCCGTTGCGAGCAGGTCACCGACCCTGGTCACGACATCACGATGGGAAGAAAGAAGATTCCTGATTATTTTCAGATACAAGGATCGTTTTCCACTGACATTCCCAAGGCCGAGGACAACATCGACGCCATCGAGGAATTCCGGCCATGGCGTCGCGTCCGGCCCCTGTATCACGGGAGAAGGACCCTTATGGTCCAAACCTTCGCCCACGCCCGCGGACGGCGAACGCGGCGAAACCACCACCAGCCGGCACAAGGTTTCGAACAGGGCGGGGGGATGAATCGGTTTGGTCAGGTGTTCGTTCATTCCCGCCAGAAGGCATTTTTCACGGTCACCGGCCATGGCGTTGGCGGTCATGGCGATGATGGGAACCGAGCGTCCCTCCGGAAGGTTCCTGATCTCCCTGGTAGCGGTGTAGCCATCCATCACCGGCATCTGGATGTCCATGAGAATGGCATCGAAGGTTTCCACGGCAACCGTTGCCACCGCTTCGGCGCCGTTGTTGGCGATCCGCACCGAAAACCCCTTGTCCTCCAACAATTCCCGTGCGACCTGCTGATTGATTTCGTTGTCTTCCACCAGCAACAGTCGCCCACCACGAATGCGCGACAGGTCCGCTTCGATGCGCTCCGGTGGAGGTAAAGAGATCCTGGGATATTCCCTGTTTTCCCCGAGAATGGTCAACACCGTGTCGAACATGACCGAAAGATTGACCGGTTTGGTCAACAGCATGTCGATTCCCGACTGGCTGGCCGCCAGGGCGACATCCTCCCGCGAATAGGCGGTCACCATGACAATTTTGGGCACCTTGATGCCGGGAAAACGTCGATTGATCTCGCGGGCGGTCCGGATCCCGTCCATCTCGCCCATTTTCCAGTCGAGGAAAACCATCCGATACGGTCGTCCCTCGCGACCGGCCCGTTCCAGTTCGGACAAGGCTTCCTCCCCCGAGGAGACCGCGGTCACCCGGAACGAAAAGGATTCGAGCGATTTTTGCACGATTTCCCGCGCCACCGGATTGTCATCGGCGACCAATACCCAAAGCCCCACATACGCCCGCGAGGGCAGCCGAAAACGGCGCCGGTTCGTATCCTTGCGACCAAAGATGGCGGTAAAATGAAACGTCGAACCCTGACCGGGAACGCTCTCCACCCAGATTTTTCCCCCCATCATTTCCACAAGCCTTTTGCAGATGGTCAACCCCAGTCCGGTGCCACCAAATTTCCGGGTCGTCGAAGAGTCGGCCTGGGAAAACGCCCGGAACAGCCGGTCCATCTCCTCCTCGTTCAAACCAATGCCGGTATCCCGGACCTTGAAATGGAGTTCGACACGAAATTCCTCGCACTGTCGCGGATGAATCGCAAGGACAATGTTTCCCTTTTCGGTAAACTTGACGGCATTGTTGGCCAGATTGATCAATACCTGCCCCAAACGGAGCGGATCACCGATCAATTTCATCGGCACCCCGGTATCGACATGGAAACTGACCTCCAATCCCTTCTCGTCCGCCTTCATGGAAATCAGGTTGGCGACATCGTTGAGAACATCATCCACATGAAACGGCACCGTCTCGATGGTCAGTTTTCCCGCCTCGATCTTGGAGAAATCAAGGATATCGTTGATGATTCCGAGCAGCGATTGCGCCGAGGAGGAAATCTTGGAAACATAGTCGCGCTGCCGGGGATCGAGATCGGTCTTCAAGGCCAGATGGGACATGCCGATGATGGCATTCATGGGCGTGCGAATTTCATGACTCATATTAGCCAGAAAATCGCTTTTGGCCTGATTGGCTTTTTGCGCCGTCTCCTTGGCAATCTTGAGTTCCCGGGCCTGATTGCGCAGCAGGTGTTCACGGGAAACGGTATTGGTGATGTCCTGGATCTGGATGCAACAGTGTCGCACCCCATGGCCATCGCGAATCGCCCGGATCTGCACCATCTGATCCATGCGCGCATTCCCGGAACTTTTTTCCGAGGCGGTGAACAACGGAAACGGAGTCGGGGTCAGACGGTGCGACAGCATGGTCGGCAATCCCGAACCCAGGGCACTCTCGATGGCCCGATGGATCCGGGAGCTTTCAAGTTCGCCGAACACCGCGAACAGGGACCGTCCAAGGACCTGCCGGGCCTGTAATCCCGTTGCCTTGTGCATCCATTCGTTCCAGAACACGATCACCTGACCCGGATCAAGAATGACCGTCCCCACCGTTCCCACTTCGAGGGCATTCAGCAACAGATCGAGGTCCAAACCGGTCATGTCGTCCCATGGCGCGGCACAGCCGCAATGCTGAAAGAGTGCCAGTCCCAAGGATGGATCCGTTCCCGACCCGTCGGATCGAACCCCCTACAAGTTCTCCAGAATCACCGCCAATTCACGTTTCAGGATCATCATCGCCTGTTGCGAGAACAAGAGAACGACAAACCCGCTCAAGGTATGTTGTGCTTCATTTTCGTCACTGGTCTTGAAATCCATCATCAACACGAAGGCCCGTTCGTCATCGTCATCCTCCCCATCCGCCATCAACGACTGCCTTTGTGCCGCAAGGTGCGAGGAAACATCCAGTAAAAATCGGCTCGATCCCCGCAAATATTCCGCCGCTTCGAACTCGAACTCGATGCTCATCATCTGGGTAAAACTTTCCAGGAATGCGTTGAGAATGACATTTCCGACATCGAGCAGGGTTTCCTGTTCCAGTTCGGTCAGCACCTCCAGGGGAATTTCCTCGTTCAACAATGTCCGTACCAGTTCCAGGCTTTCACTGCCCGGAAAAATCAACAGGGCGGTTCCCGTCAGTTCCCCTCTGAAATTCTGCCGGACCGCAACCAGTTTTTCCTCATGATCATCCCGAAGCAACATCCGGGTCGCCTCTTCATAGGGGACAACCTTGAGTTTTGGCAGCGTCAGCAGCACTTCGTTGTTGACCATCCGACTCAATGAATTGGCCGCCATGCCCAATCCAAGATTAAAAAATTCCTTAAGCGCATCTTCCTCCAGTTCGCTCAGACGAAACATTTCCTCCTTCTCCCGGCGCATGATCGTTCCATTGTTGTTATTAATTGATTTCTCGTTGGAAAAGAAGCCGATGGACAGCCCTGCCGATCGTCCCCTTGAGATCTGGAAGTTTCGAGATATCCAAAAACAGCATCACCTCCCCGGCGATTTCCCGGCTTGCGGAACGAAATTCGACCACCAGTTGCAACACCTTGTCCTGAAGTTCCACAGGTCGGCGTTTTTGTTCGTTTGGCCCCGTCATCGTCATCGCCTGGCTTCCCTGGGCGCGGGAGATTTCGATCAGAAGATCCGCGGCGCGATGAAGGTGGACCTCGGGCAGCTTCGAATCAAACTCCGTCTCGATCATGTCGGCCAGGCTGGACAGGCAGGCGTGCAAAAGCAGATTCCCCAATTCCGCCAGGACATCTATTTCGCTGACTTCCGAACCACAAAGCATTGACGCCAGATTCCGACTGCTCACCTGGGAAACGATCAAAAAGGCCTCTCCCGAAAAGCCATGCGCGTTTTTTTCATCGACAAAAGATTGGCGAATGGTATGGGCGTCGAAATCAAAACGGGCGGCACAGAGATCGATGGCGGCGCGCTTGGGAAGAATGTGGACGGAAGGGACCGTGACGTGAATTTCTTCACCCAGCAATTCGCTCAAGGCGGCGGAACCCGATCCGAGACCAATGTTAAACGCCTCGGCCAGAAGGTCGAGTTCCAGTTCACTCAGAAAGCCCATGGACCCATCCGAAGTGCATGATGATCGTGGCGCAACCACCGCTCGCGCGCCACGTCCTGCATGGCGGCAGTGCGTTATCGCTCATTGCGCATGGCTGCGGTGATCTTGTCCTGATTGACCGGTTTCTTGATGAAGCCGATCCCGATGGATTCGGCGCGTTGCTGCATCCGTTCCTGAATGTTGGCCGTCACCAGGTGAATGGACAGCCCCGGTTGTTTCCGCAGCAACCGTTCCGCCAGATCGATTCCATTCATTCCCGGCATGTTGAAATCGACCAATGCCAGATCAAGTGCCACCCCCTCGGTCTTCTCCAGGGCCTCCTGACCATCCTTTGCCTCCAGGAGTTCCCAATCCTTGAACCCGTCCGCAAAAATTTTGCGCACCATCATCCGAGCCAGACTGCTGTCATCCACAATCAAGGCCTTCATCTTTGTCATCACATCATCTCCAATTCAATTCAATCCGCTCCTTAACCATCCATTGCCAGGAGCAACTCATTCCCGCTTTTCCGATCCCTCCAGCAATGCCGAAACATTGAGCAGAAAGGTAATCCCCCCGTCGGGCAGGACCGCGGTCCCGGCAAGAATCTGAATATGCGAAAACATCCGATCGATCGGTTTGATCAACAGCGATGCGTGCCCCAGAATGGCTCCAACCTCCAGGCCGAACAGTTGTTCCTGGGCCTGAAGAATCGCGACATGGAGTTCCCTGGCGGAATGAATCCGCTCCAGTTCCCTCTGGCCACTGCGTCCTGGACCATCGCGACGGAGCAACCGTTGCAGCGGCACCAGGGGCAACAATTTTTCCCGTACCCGAACCATGGGCGATTGCATCTTGCCCTCGATGTTACGACGAATATCATCGCCATAGAAGGAAACCAGTTCCACGACATTGGCCTGGGGCAGAGCGAACGTTTCACCGCTGTCGTTGATCATCAAGGCGGATACGATGGCCATGGTCTGGGGAATGGACATGCGAAAGGTCGATCCCACCCCCGGAGTGCTGTCGATGACGATGGTCCCGCCAATCTTGTCGAGCGCGGCCTGAACTACATCCATTCCGGTTCCACGTCCCGAAATCCTGCTGATTTCCCGAGCGGTCGAAAAACCAGGAGCCATGATGAGCCTGATGATTTCCGCCTCTTTCATGGAGGCGGCCTGTTCGGGGGTGATTCGCCCGGTGGCAAGGGCCTTGTTCAGGATCGCCCCTGGATCGATACCTCTGCCATCATCCCTGATTTCCAACAGGATCTGTCCATGTTTCTGTTCGGCGGCGAGCGTGATCCGCCCCGCCGGCGGTTTTCCCAGAGCGGATCGTTCCCCGGAAGGCTCGATGCCATGATCGACGGCATTGCGAATCAGATGGCCCAGAAGTTCATTGATGGCGACAAGGACATTGCGATCCACCTCCGTTTCCTCGCCAACCAGTTCGAGGACAACCTTCCTTCCCGTCTCGACCGACAGATCCCGGACCAGACGGTGATACTGTTCCCAGATCCGGCCAATGGGCTGGAGACGATATTTGATCACCTCCTCCTGCAACCAGTGAATCTGTTTGCCATGGACTTCGAGAATCTGATCCACCTGGCCGGGGCGCTCCGACAAAACATACTTGAGCTGGTTGAAGGAAGCCCCCAATTCACCGACCTGATTCATCAAGGTGTCCAGACGGCTCAAGGACAACCGGATCGATTCCAGCGAGCCGGGATTGCCGGCGGTTTCGGTTTCTCTGGGGCTGGCGACGCCAACCGGAAGCGTCACCGTTTCGTCTCCGTCCCCGGCCAGGGAAGAAGTTTCGGCGGGCTTTGCGGAGCGGGTGGTGGTTTCTGGTCCGTGGCAAGAAAGAATCGCCCGGTCCGGTTCAGTCGATTTGTGCGTCAATTTTTCGGCGATATTATTGAAAGGTTCCGGGACCATCTCCGTCGGAGGCGACAAGTCGACCGCCACGGACGCCGGGGTCGCGAATCCTTCCAGGGCGCCGATGATCGAAGAAAAATCACTCGCCCCCTCCGATCCCGACCGGGCGATTTCCTCCAATGTCCGTCCAACCCCGTCCACGACTCCGAGCAGGATCGTCCCGATTTTCTGGTCCATGACGAGATGACCGTCACGCATCAAGTCCAGAACCGTTTCCGCCCTGTGCGCCAATTCCTCCAGGCGCGGAAAACTCATCATCCGGCAATTGCCCTTGACCGTATGCATGTCGCGAAAAATGGCATTGACCCGCTCCCGATCCCCTGGATCGGTTTCCAGGTCGAGCAAACCTTTCTCGATACGGCGCAGCGCCTCCCGGTTTTCCGAGAAAAACTCCTCCATGAGCGCCTTTTTGGTCTCTTCGTCGAACATGATGCCCTTCAGGCAAAAAGAGAACAACCAAAGTCAAGAGAAAACCGTGACGATACGCCATTACAGGCGGATTCTCTACCGCAATGCCTTGGAAGGCAAGAGAAAACTTCGCAGGGCTATCAGTGGAGAGCGAAGTCGGCGTTTTGGGAAATCCTCCATCTTCATGCCCGAGCGGCAAACACCTCGTCCAGGGATTGGGAATCGAAGATCCGCAGGCTCCATTCTTCCAATGATTTGGAATCAGCCTGGGAGAGCTTTTCCTGGGCCCAATCGGGCAATGCGCCAAAACGGCGTTGGAGAATGCCGACCAGAAGATTGGCCTGGCCGATTTGTTCGCCTTTTTGCAAGCCTTTTTGCAAGCCTTCTTGCAAGCCTTTTTGCAAGCCTTCTTGCATGCCTTTTTGCAAGCCTTTTTGCAAGCCTTCTTGCAGGCCTTCTTGCTTTCCATCGATCAATCCGGCGCCATAGGTGGACTGCACCATGCTCGCCTGGAAATGCAGATCATCCTGATAGCGCTCGTAGGCCTGTCGTTCCGACTCCGGCAGGTTCAGAATATCGAACAGATTCTTGGCCTTGAGCAAACCGCGCGCCGTGAATTCATCCCGGATCTCGCCTGTCTTGAGAAAATAGATCCACTCATCCAGACTTGTCCGTGCCACTTCATTAAAACGGTTGACCTTGATCAGGTAATATTCCGGGAAGATTTCCCGGATCGTTCGGCGACAGAACAGACTCTTCTGCCCTTCATTGAGTTGCAGTTCATCCTTGGTGTTCAGGCCATGGAACGAGGTCGTGCCATGGTAGATATAATCCCTGCCCTCGCCAAGATCAAAATACAAAATGCTGATCGATATGATCCTTGGTATGTTTGCATAGGCATCACCTGCCTTCAGATGCTCCGTGACGGCCTTGGAGGAGGCAAAGACCAGGCGTTGCAGGTAGTCATGTTCCCGTTCGAATTGCAGTTCGATCAGGATCAATTCACCCTGGCCGTTCTTGACCTTCATGTCAACGCGGTTGTACTTGTCCAGAGGGTCATCGCGGTTGCTTTCGCTCTCCAGGATTTCGACGATGCGCACGTCGGTCATAAGCAATTCGCTCAGCAG
>JADGCV010000020.1:41664-74332 GCA_015228815.1 Magnetococcales bacterium
GACATCAAAATTGGCTTTGCTGCGCAACAGTCGTTTCAAGGCCCAGTCGAAGGTGATCAGACGACGCCGTTTCATCGTGTTGCCCTCCCCATAGGTCAATCCTGCCGCAACGCCACAAGACCATCGATTTTCCGTCGAAAGGTTATAGAATGCCTTTTGTTCATGCAAGACGCGACGCCCCTTGTGTCACTCTTCCAGCGTCATCATCCCTGGCCCAGGTTCTGATCCATGAAATATCGGCATAATTTCTGCTTGCTTCTTGAAAATTCCGAACCATACCACTCATTCAAGGTGACGCAATGGCGGCAACTCCCCTCACCATCAACGAACTCTCGGCCCCCACACCCCTTTCCCGCGATGGTCGTGCCCGTGGGATCGGCGCCGGTGAAAAGAATCCATTTTCGGCACACCTCGATCAGGCCCTGGAGGCGAGAAATATCCCGCAAGCCCGGAGCGCAACCCGCCAACCCGCCACCAATCCCTTTGTCGAGGCAGTCATGGCGGCACTGAAGCAGGTCAAGGCGAACCAGGGCATGGCGTTGACACCCGATCTGGACGCCATGGAGACCGCCGGCATCCAGAGCAACTGGCCCTCCTCGTCCCACGCCTCGATGGAATCGGCGTTGCAATGGGCGACACCGACCACGGGCGTTCCCGTTCGCCCCCGGGTCCTGGTCCAGGAACTCCCGGCACGGACCCCGAGCATCGCCCCCTCCCCCGTGGCCGCGGGAAAATACGAAACCATCATCCAAAAAGCCTCCCAACGTTATGGCGTCGATGCCGATCTGATCCGTTCGGTCATTCAGGTCGAAAGCAGCTTCAATCCGCGGGCGGTATCCCCTTCCGGGGCCAAGGGAATGATGCAACTGATGCCGGGAACCGCCAGGGAACTCGGGGTCAAGGATCCCTTCGACCCGGAACAGAACATCATGGGCGGCACCTCCTATCTGAGCCGCCTGTTGGACCGGTATGACGGCAACGTTCGCTCGGCCCTCGCTGCCTACAACTGGGGCATGGGCAACCTTGAAAGAAAACCGGTGGCGGCCATGCCGGGAGAAACCCGTCAGTATGTCTCGAAAATCATGGGCATGATGGATCAGGACACCACCGCCTGAACAAGGTTCAGACTTCCTGATCCCTTCCAGATAATGCTGGCTTTTTTGTCCACGAGACCGGAAGCGGCGGTGGCACTAAATCTAGCAAAATTGATAGGTAAATCAAAGTGCATGTTGCTCAAAAAGTGCCGTTAACGAATCCTGCGGGATCAGGAACTCTGAGGTTCCCCGGTTCCAGACCATCCATGGATCCCCTGCTCATCGAACCTCGGGTATTGAATGATCGGATCTGCTTTCTGACCCGGATCCAGGGTTTGACGGATGGTTTTTTATTTCTCAGCCATCCCGATACCCAGTGGGAAGCCCATACCCCCGGGGAGGTCGTGACGGTGCTGAACCAGGCGGAAGCGGCGGCCCGGAGCGGAATGTGGGTCGCCGGTTTCCTCGCCTATGAAGCGGCAGGGGCCTTCGGTCTTCCAGTCCTGCCACCACAGCCGGACCATCCCCTGGTCTGGATGGCCTCCTTTTCCCGGGTCCATCGTGGACTGCTCCCTGATCCATCTTCCCGCTTGATGGCCTCACGGGGACAAATCGACCACTTTGACATCGATTTTCCACGCTACCGACAAGACCTTCAGGCCATTCTGGAAGCGATCGGACGGGGAGAAACCTATCAGGTCAATCACACCCTGACCGCCACGATCGCCCCCTGCGATCCGGGAGAATTGTTTCTGCGGTTGCAGGGATTGCACCGGTTTCCCTTCGGGGCCTGGCTTAATTTTGGAACGGGACGGGTGGCCTCCTTTTCTCCCGAATTGTTCCTTGCCGCCACCCATGGCCGCATCATCACCGCCCCCATCAAGGGGACAAGACCGCGATCGAACGATGTTCTTCAGGATCAACAGGCGGCCCGGTCCCTGGAACACTCCATCAAGGACCGGGCAGAACATGTCATGATCGTGGATATGGCCCGCAACGATCTGGGACGGATCTGCATGACCGGCTCGGTCCGGCCAGGACCGATTTGCGAAAGACGGTCCTTTTCGACCATTCATCATCTTGAGACCCGAATCGAGGGACAATTGCGTCCGGGAATCGGCTTGGCCGCCATCATGGAAGCACTTTTTCCCGCCGCGTCCATCACCGGCGCTCCCAAGAAACGGACCATGGACATCATCCGGCAACGGGAACAGCGTCCCCGGGGAATCTATACCGGCAGCCTGGGGATACTGGCCCCTGGAGGGGACCGGTGGAATTTCAACGTTGCCATTCGCAGCGTCGTCTGGTTGGGCAACGGAATCGGACATATGGGATTGGGCGGTGGCATCGTCGCCGACTCCCAAATCGCGGCGGAATGGCGGGAACTCGAAGACAAGGGCCGGTTTCTGACACATCCCCCCGAACCCTTCGGCTTGATCGAAACCTGTCTGGTCGATGGCGAAGGGACGATCCCCCGTCTTGACGCCCACCTGCGGCGCCTTGCACAGTCCGCATCCACCCTGGGGTTTCCGTGTCCGACGCAGGAAATCGGCGAAAAAATGCAACGGCAGGCCCGATCGTGTCATCCACGCCCCCGCGTGCTGCGCGTGGTTCTCGACATGGGGGGAAGGGTCACGTTGACCGAACGCGACTGGACGCCACCACCCACTCCAAATCGGTCCATTCGGATCGCCATTTCTCCGGCATTCGTCGATCGCCTGGATCCCATGACCCGCCACAAGACGACCCGGCGTCAACTTTTCGACCACTGCCTGTTCCAGGCTCGGCAACGAGGACTGGAAGACTGCCTGTTCCGCAATACCCTGGGACACATCACCGAAGGGGCCATTCGCGCCCTCGCGGTCCGGTTTTCCGATGGCTGGGTCGTCCCCCCACTTGAGGACGGGCTGCTGCCCAGCCTGTGGCGGGAAGAATTCGTGCAAACCCACACCGGAGTCAGAGAACAAAGCCTGAGTGTCGCCAATCTGACCCAGGCCCGGGAAATCGTCATGGGCAATGCCGTTGGCGGATCGGTCACCGTCGCCGGGATCATCGATGAATACAATCACGAAATCTATCGTCAACCCGATCAAGAAGCACTGCCCGATTTTCATTCCACGCCGCAAACGTGAAACCAGGTGCCTGGCCAATCATTTGTGAAGGTCATACAAGGAGTTGAATATCAATGAAGAATATCGATCTGCATCCGACGCTCGTCAAGGATTGCATCATGGTGGGAACACTTGCCGCATCCATCCTGCTGCTGATGAACGATCGACACTATCCATGGTTGGTTCTGGTACCCAATCGACCGGGTTTGCGTGATTTCGATGATCTTTCCGCAAACGATGCCTCCATGGTCCATGCCGATATCAGGCAGGCATCGAATCTGTTGCGTACCCTGTTCAAACCGACGAAAATCAATGTGGCCGCCCTGGGCAATGTGGTTCCGCAACTCCATATTCACGTCATAGCCCGCTTTGAATCCGACAGGGCATGGCCAAAACCGGTCTGGGGCGTTTTTCCTCCGGAACCTTACCCCGAGGACCAACGGCATTCTCTGGTGGCACGGATAAAAAATATGCTTGATGAAAACAATATCCAGAGTGGCTGAACACGATACGCCACAGTCACAACGTCACTAGCGAAATCCCCGGGCGAAATCCCCGGGAATGGGATCCCCAAGCCCGATCATGGAACCAATTGCAAAGGTGATCCCGTGATGTCACCTGGAGTGGTTCCAATGCGCTCCCTGGGTGATTGCGCTCAGATTGGGCAGGGCCAGAAGGTCGGAGAAGTCCATGACGATTTCTCCGACCTTGTTGAACAGCAGGTCCTGAATGGGTTCCAGTTCACCCTTTCCGTTGGCCTCGACCAGGTTTTTCAGGTCGTCGCCCTCCTTGATCAGGATGAACTTGGCCCGGGTATGATCGATTTCCTCGACGACATGAATGTCATAGAATACCTTGCGGACCGGGTCGATGCCATTTCTGGCAAGGTCCTGACTGTTGATGACAATTCCGCGACCTTCAAGCCATGCCAATGGAACGCCGCTTTTGACCTTCTGGACCCGTTCGAGGCAACCAGACTTTTCCAACTGCTGTTCGGTGACGCCCAGCTTTTTCAGATCGTCCGGGGTGAGGCGATTTTCGCTTCCGGGAAGTTTGACAACCCATTCCTTGAGCGGTTGAATGCCCAACCGCTCCATTTTTTTCGGGTTCAGAGAAATTTCCCTTCGCTTCAAACGCTCCACCGTGATTCCACCCTCTTTGCGCAGGATTGCAAGGTCGAATCCCTGAGCCTTCAGTTTGGCAAGGAGTTCGGAACGTTCCAGTTCCTCCCAGGTCAACCATTCACGCCATGCATCCAGCTCGATCATTTCCTGTTCGGTGACGATCTGGTTCTTGACCAGGGTAACCCCCCCCCTGAGTATGGCTTCGGGAGAACAATCGAAATCAAGATTCTTGTCCCGTTTCATCTGTTCCACCACCTTCAGCGAAAGACCACCCCGGCGGCGGATCCGTTCGACGTCCATGCCAATGTTGCGCAATACCGGCAGGAACCCAAGTTTTTCCAATTCCTGATACGTCAACAACGCCACCGGCTGGACCGGTTTTGCCGGATTGGGAGTGAACATGCGCCGCTCTTTTTCGCGCGGCAGGGCAAAACGTTTTCCCTTGGGGAGAAGGTCGGGGTTTTGCCGCATGTAGATTCGATGCCACGCGGCATAATGGACGGGGTTGAAGTGTCCCATGAGGGCATCGGAATTCATGATGATCAAAACCTTGAAAGAGTCGAGCTGCCGCTTGTAGGCACGACTTTCCTCCAGGGCCGAAACCATGTCCACGAGCGATGACGCCTGAATGACATCCCGATCATCCTCGTCCAGTTGCGCAACGATCCCGGGCAGGTCCAGATCAAGTTTTTTCTTCAGATAATCGGCAAACAGGGTCAATCCCCCGTACCCTTTTCCCTTGACACTGGCGTACCATTCATGATGGAGCAGGGCAGTCAGCATCGCAAGATCGGGGGGGGCACCCGGACGATGAAGCAACCTTCCCCCATGGAGGGTATGCAATTGCATTTCCTTCCATTGGGTATTGTCCAGCTTCCCCGGCCAGTCGAGCGTTTCAAGTTTGATCCTGGTCTTGCCGACATCATGATTGAAAACAGCGATCGCCCCCCGGACGATTTTTTCATCACTCCATCCCAGTTCATGGCCAATCGCCATCAAATGAAAACTGGCGATGATGCTGTGTCGCGCGGTCCCGCCGTGATGTTGCGTCAAAGCCATCAATTTTTCGGTCGGATCGCAGGAAAACAGATTGTCGATGTCGTTGAGGTTGTCGCGAATCAATTGTTCCAGCGAATGTAATTGATTTTTGTTTTGGAGCGATTGGGCGACATCGTCGATGCCGGCGAAGGTTTTGGAGACAATGTTTTCGATGACCGAGAACATCTGCTCCATCTGGACCACGGTCGATACAACCGCCTGTTCCCGGATGACCTCGGCGTGGATCGTGCGAATCCCCCGGCGTTCGAGCCGATCGAGCAGTTTACGGTCGATGGAGGTATATCGTGGCGCGAAAATGGCTTCAGACCCGGGAATTTTGACCTCCCGGGACAAACGCATGTTGCCAAGAAGGGCGGGGTCGGAAAGATGGTACTCGCCCTTGGCCAATTCATGATCGGTCTTCTTGGTCACACCGCGAACCTTTCCGTCCCTTCATCGAGTGGTGACATCCAGAAAACCTCTGGACCTCCAGTGGTCGATCGGCGATTCGTCGCTCATCGTCCGGCCCCGAGCCATTCCCGATGGCCGTTGCCTGTCGCGCCATCGCGCCAGGCCGCAACAAAGCCGACAAAATCGTTCTGGGCAAGCGGACGACTGAAATAGTAGCCCTGAAGTTCGTCACATTCAATCTTTTCGAGAAATTCGACCTGTTGTTTGTTTTCGACCCCCTCCGCCACGACATGCAGTTTCAGACTTTTCGCCATCGAAACAATGGCCAGAACGATGGCGGCATCATCCGAATTTTCGCTCAGTTCGCGGACGAAGGATTGATCGATCTTGAGCGCTTGAATCGGCAACCGCTTCAGATAGCTCAGCGACGAATAACCGGTCCCGAAATCATCCATGGAAATACTGATCCCCAGGTCGCGCAGTTGTTTGAGGGTGGCAATAGCCTGTTTCTCATCCTCCATCATCATGCTTTCAGTCACTTCGAGTTCCAACCATCGCGGGTCGAGACCACTTTCCAGAAGGGTGTCCTTGACCATGTCCAAAAGGTCTTTTTGTTGAAACTGCCGCGCCGACAGGTTGACCGCGACCCGCAACGGGGGACCACCGTCATCGATCCTTCTTTTGTTGAAATGACAGGCAGAATGAAGAATGCTCTTGCCCATGGGGACGATCAGGCCGGTCTCCTCGGCCAGGGGAATGAAGTCGGCGGGAGAAACCATGGAGCCATCGGCGCGGCGCCAGCGGACAAGCGATTCCATGCCGACAATGTCGCGCGTCGCAATGGAAAGTTTCGGCTGATAATGCAGAATGAACTCGTTGGCATCCATGGCCTGACGCAAACTGTTTTCCAATGCCGCCCGGCGGATGGAATGGGTATTCATCCGCTCCTCGAAAAACTTGAAATTGCCGCGGCCACTCTCCTTGGCATGATACATCGCCACATCGGCATACTTGGTGATTTCATCGAAGGTCGTGCCATCGTTCGGGAATACGCTGATGCCCACGCTGGCGCCGATATGGGCCTTGTATTCCTGGATGGGGATCGGTTCCATGAGCGCGGCGATGATCTTTCGGGCAATGGGTTCGGCTTCACGGGGAGATTTCATCCCCGAAAGGATCACGGTAAACTCGTCACCCCCCAATCGCGAGACCGTGTCGGCAGTCCGGACACAGAGGCTGAGCCGCCGGGCAACCTCCACCAGCAGTTGATCGCCCGCGGCGTGTCCCAGGGTGTCATTGACATGTTTGAAACGGTCCAGATCGATGAAAAATACCGCCACCAGGGTCTTGAACCGTTTGGCCGCCTCAAATTCGTGCATCAGGCGGTCGCGAAACAACATGCGGTTGGGAAGGGAGGTCAGCGGATCGAAAAACGCCAATTGTTCCAGGCGTTCCTCCGTCGCCTTGCGGTGGCTGATGTCGGTGAAAATGCCAACAAAATGGCCAATGATGCCATCGGATCCCTGAACCGCGTTGATGGTCAACCATTTGGGGTAGGATTCTCCATTCTTGCGCCGGTCCCATATTTCTCCGGACCAGGTACCCCGATGGGTGATGTCATGCCACATTCGCTCATAGAATTCAGCGCCGTGCCGGCCCGACTTGCCGATTCTCGGGTTTTTCCCGATCACATCCTCGCGGGAAAAACCGGTGATCATGGTGTAGGCCAGGTTGACATCGATGATGGTGCCAAACGGATCGGTGATGACAATGGCCTCGCTGGCATTCTCGAATACCTTGGCCGCCAACTTGAGTCCTTCCTCGGCCCGGTTACGCTCTTCGATTTCCTGCTTCAGTCGCAGATTGGACGCTTCAAGTTCCCGGGTGCGGTCAAGAATGCGTTGTTCCAGTTCACCATAGGCCGCCTGAAGGGCATCCTTGGTTTGTTTGCGTTCGGTGATGTCATGAAGAATGCCGGTGAAAAATGTTTCCTCGTTCGAACGGAAGACGCCGACCGACAGTTCGGCGGGAAATTCGCGTCCATCCTTGCAGACACAGGAGACCTCGCGAATGGTTCCAATGATCTTGCGAATACCCGTCGTCAGGAAAGAATGAATATAATGATCATGGGCTTCGCGATACGGAGATGGCATGAGAATGGAAACATTTTCTCCAATCAACTCCCGGGACGTATAACCAAACATTTTCTCCACGGATGCGTTGACCGAGCGGATGATCCCATGATGGTCGATGGTAAGAATGCCGTCCACCGCCGAATTGAGGATGGACTGGTTTTGATTGAGGCTGCTGTGCAGTTCACTCAGAGCGGTTTGCCCGCGGCGATGGATGGAAAATATGAAAAAAATCGCCAAAATCAGGGACAGCGAGGACCCGATCGCGTGAATTCCGTCCAGGTCCGTCTCCGCTTCCACCAAAACGGCAACGATCAGAGGAAGAACAATGGCAGCAAAATGGTAACCAAAACGAAACGGTGCGTTGGACTTCATCGGTTCTTTCCAGACAAACGCGCGCAGGGTCGATGACGGGCATGAACTCTGGTGTCGGATGAGAAATAATTCCTCCAGAGTGGATCAACGGGTTAGCAAAGACAGTATTGCAAAATTAAATAATGCCTATGGCAATGGAAACAATTATTGATAACCACCTGTCCAACGTCTCATTATGGAAGGAAAGTTTCCGGAATTCAACCCCTTCATCAATGAATGAACGGTGCTTCCCGTCCTTTCCGGAAAATGAGAATGGATCGAAGGTCACGGGGTGAATACGTATCAATGTTCATTAAACCTGGCCGTATTTTGCATCAATTCATGGAACGATAATTGCGAAGTCCCATGAATCATGGCTGCGAAGTAGTGACCGTGGGGATCGGCCCCTCTTGCTCCTCAAGATGATTTCATGCCTCCGTGAATCTTTTCGTACTTGCGTCCTTCTGTGGCATTGCCCTGCTCAACCCGTTGTGGGGGTTGGTCATCCTGTTGATCGCGGAAAACAGTCTGTTCCATATCGGTACCCGTTTTGCCGCCGTGGCCCTTCCGGTAGGTTATGCCAGCATGATGGACGTGTTTCTTTTCTGCCTTTTTCTGGGAGCGGTGCATCGATCGTCGCGGGAATACGGATCGTTGCCGTTCATCCATCGTCGCCAACGCGCATTCGCTTCCCCTTCCGGGACGACTCCGGGCCAAGACGGCAAAAAAAACGACAGGCGGTCGCTGCAACGGTTCGCACGGAAAACCCTGTCGAACATTCTCCTTCCCTATCTGATCTGGATGGTGTTGTGCCTGGTCCTTGGCCTGGTAGAGGGACATCCCGACGTCGAACTGGTCCAACAGATTCGCGCCGCGGGTATCCGTCTGTTTCCCTGGAGTCTGGTGTTCGTGGTCTGGATGCTGCGGTCGCGCGCGGATATGATTTTAAAAATTGCCCTGGGAGTGGCAACCCTGACCGCCCTGGTCCATGTCGTCATCCAGATCATCGACAATCGCACCGTGCTGATGGCGGCCTATTATTTTCTTCGGGATACCCAGGATGCATGGATCCTGGTTCGCCAAGCCCTGACGGAAAAGGCGGAACTGGTTCGCGGTATTCCCCAGGGAATCGTTCTCATGGTTTCGACATTGGTGTTTCTCTTTACCCGGTTCATCTCCGGTCAGTCGCAACGGCCAAAAATCGATCTGGCTCTGGCGGGAATCCAGGTGATCGCCATCGCCATCACCATCACCCGTTCGCTCGTGGCCACCTTCGTTCTGGGCATTTTCATGGGAATCGTCTTCGGATTGAGAAGGCGGGCGCGATCGCGAACCCTCTTCGAAAGGACCATCCTGAGCGTCTTTGGTGGCATTTTCTTTCTTGGCGCTTTTTTCGCGTCCAACACCATCTACCTCGAAACCTGGTTGGCACGCTTTGCCGAACTCGGTCAGGATGTGGCCATCTACTCCGCCGAAACCAACCGGGGTCTGGACAATGTCAGTTCCTGGAATGCCATCATGGAGAAACCAATCTTTGGCTGGGGGTACCATGTCTATCCTTCCCAATTCGCCATCGGACCCATGTTGGGCAATGACATCCATCCCATCCTGGAGAATGGTCTGTTCGGGGGATGGGTCGCCGTGGCCATGACCATCTTCATGTTCATCGTCCTGGTCAAACGGTTCCAGGAAGCGGGACGGCGGGATCGGGAGGTGGCGATCCGGTTGTTGCCGTATCTGGCGATATTCAGTTCCTATCTGATCCTCAACAGCATTGGCGCCGGCGGCAGTTTGACCGGAAAGGGCTTGATCGCCATGGCGCTTTTCATCGGTATTGCCCTGGCCGAAATGAGCCAACTCGAATTGAATGCCCCGGCGAAAGAAAAATCGATCCCACCCCAACCGTCCGGGCATCCCTTTCAATGGAAAAAATTCCGTCGCAAGCCTCGATGTCTCGGAACAATCCATTGTTGAAAGAAAAAAGTTGGCTTCGTGTTTTCAATCCGCAATCGGTGGAGAAGTCAAGTGTGCGGCATCGCCGGATTGTTGTCTCGACAGTATGATGACGCAATGATTGCCGATATTCTGGCGGCGATGAACCATTCCCTGGCCCATCGTGGTCCCGACGGCGCAGGCATATATGTTGAAAGAGGGGTAGGGCTTGCCCATCGGCGTCTGGCGATCATCGATCTTTCCGACACCGGACATCAGCCGATGCGCTGGCGTCAGGGTCACCTTGTGATCGTCTTCAATGGCGAAGTCTACAACCATATCGAACTGCGTCACACCTTGGAACAACTGGGCCATGCCTTCGAAGGAAGCTCCGATACCGAAGTGGTGTTGCATGCCTTCGGAGAATGGGGTTGTGCCGCTTTCGCCAGATTCAATGGCATGTTCGCCATCGCTTTTTACAATACCCGGACCGATCATCTGACCCTGGTCCGGGACCGGGTCGGGATCAAACCTCTTTTCTACCGTTGGAAGGGATCCGAATTCGCCTTCGCTTCGGAAATGAAGGCTTTGTTCCACGTCCCCGATCTGGACCGGCGGATCAATCCCGATACCTTTTTTCATTATCTGGTCTATAATACGCCACCCGCTTCGGCAACCCTGCTCGATGAGGTGCGACAATTGCCTCCGGGGTGCATCATGGAAATCGATGCCTCCCGTCAGGTCAGGATCCGTCCGTTCTGGATTGCTCCCCCCTTGATCCCGGACGAACGCCTGACTTTGGACGGGGTTGTCGAGGAAATGGAAGGGTTGCTGCGCGATTCCATCCGCCTTCGTTTGCGCTCCGATGTTCCGGTCGGGGTGTTTTTGAGTGGGGGCATCGATTCCAGTCTGTTGACCGCCCTGGCCGCGCCCATGGTATCGGGTTTGAAAACGTTTTGCGCCGGTTACCGAACCGGCGACAGTGACGAAAGCGTTCATGCCGAACAGGTGGCGCGACATCTGGGAACAGACCACCATACCTTCATGATCGACCCCGCCGATCTTGATCCCAATCGCCTGATCATGGTTGCGGATGAGCCTTTGGCCAACGTGACGATCGTCCCTTATCTGAAACTGGCGGAAATGACCCGCCGCCATGTCAAGGTGGTATTGGCCGGGGATGGGGGCGACGAATTTTTCGCCGGTTATGATGTCCGCAACCATTATTCCCGGATGCTCCGCCTGAAAAAGTTGACCGGAGAAAAATTTTGGAACGCCGCCTGTGAGGTCGCCAAAAGATTGCCTCTGGGAAAAGATGTGTCGCGAGTTCTCAATCTGTGCCATTTTTCTTCGCCGCATGAACTCCTGGCCCTGTTCCAGATCGGCATTCCGCTTCATGAGGTTTCCTCACTCCTCGCCCAGCCCCATCACACCGATCTTCCCTCCCATTATTCGCTTCCCGCGGAAAGCACCTCATTCCTACAACTTAACCGGCACACCATCACCACCTATCTGACCGATACCGTCCTGAAAACCTCCGACCGGGTGACCATGGCCCATGGCCTGGAAGCCCGGGTTCCCCTGACCGATTACCGGATCATGGAATTTGCCTCCAGGCTCCCCGAGCGGTTGCAATTTCACCAGGGGCAGGGAAAGGCGATCCTCAAACGTATTCTGTACCGGCACGTTCCGAGACAACTGGTCGATCGGCCCAAACAGGGATTCGCCATTCCAGGACATCGTTGGTTCCAGGGACCGTGGCGTCCTTTATTCGATGAGTATCTGTCCGCGACGATGGTGCGTCGTTCGGGATTGCTGCGTTGTGAAGTCGTGGACCGCATGCGGACCGACTATCGCAACGGTCGCCGTGAATATGCCGCGATCCTGTGGCGCCTGCTGGTCTTTCAATGGTGGCATGAACGGTATGTGTTGGACGCCACCGGTGAATTCTCCCGGTCCCATCCCGATTCCGCCGGGAGCCCCTCTTGAAAACAATCCTCTTTTCCAGCGGTGGCGTCGATCACTATCAGATGGGACTTTTCGAAGGGCTCGCCAAGGCAGGAGTGCGGGTAGAGATGGTCGGGAATGATCGTCTGAACGATTACCGTTTTCTTTTCGCCCGTTATCCTGGAACGGTGGCGGTCAATCTTCGTGGCGGATTCGATCCGGGAGTTTCACTCCCGCAAAAACTGCTTCGAGTGCTTGGGACCTATGTCCGGGTTCTCATTTATCCCTTTCGGACCGAGGCCCGGTTGGTCCATCTGCAATGGCTGATCCGTCTGCCCAAGCTGGATCGGATGCTGTTGCCGCCTCTTTTTCGTCTGGCGGGAAAGCAGGTGGTGATCACGGCGCATGAAATCGATCCCGAGGCGCGTCATGAACGCAGTGGTTTTTTCAATCGTCTGACCTTGCGTTTCTATTACGCCATGGGACGGAGGATCATCGTTCACACCCCTCTGATGAAAAAACAGTTGATGGAATGGTTCGCGGTCGCGGATGAAAAAATTTGCATCGTCCCCATGGGCCTGAATGAATTCCTTTACGATCCCCTGTTGACCCGGGACGAGGCGCGGCGGCGCCTGGGATTGCCCCAAGAAGGGACCATCTTTCTGTTTTTTGGCATGATCACCCGGTTCAAGGGGGTTGACCTCCTGGTGGAAGCCTTTCGTGACCTTGGCACGGATTGCCATCTGGTCCTGGCGGGACGGGGGGCGACGGGATCGGGGGCTTATCTGGATCGGTTGCGCCAGGCGTTCGACTCGGAGACCCTCAAAAACCGGGTTCATCCTTTCATCCAGTACATCCCCGATGCCAGAATCGCCGATTTCTTTACCGCCGCCGATTGTCTGGTGTTACCCTATCGCAACCTGTACCAGAGCGCCGTCCTGTTCATGGGGTTGACCTTCGGCCTGCCGATCATCGCGACCGATGTCGGATCACTCAGGACGTGCATCCGCGATGGCGAAAACGGCTGGATCTGCCGTCCCGGGGATGTGACGGACCTGGCGGAAAAACTTCATCTTTTTTTGCGAAGCGACCTGGCGCTTCATGCCGACCTCCATCGAGAAGCGATCCGAAAACAGGCCCGGACCGAGTATTCATGGGAGGAGATCGGAAGCAGAACGGCAGCCATCTATCGGGAGGTGGTCCGGGACAACCGTCGATGAACATCATCGCAACGATTCAAACCCTGACGGAAAACGGGACGCTGATCCATGGAAAAAAACCAGATCGAAGAGATTGAAATCAATTTACTGCTCGATGCCCTCTACCTTCGATATGGATACGACTTTCGCGACTATGATCGCGGGGCACTGAAAAAAAGAATTCACGCCTGTCTTTCCCAATGCACCTTTCACCATGTTTCCGAAATCATTCCTCGTCTGCTCCATCATGGTGAATTCCTGACACGGCTGGTTCATGCCCTGTCGATCAATACCACCGCCATGTTTCGCGACCCCCAGACCTTTGCCATCTTGAGGACAACAGTCTTTCCCGTTCTGGCCAGTTTTCCCTTCATCAATATCTGGCACGCCGGATGCGCGACCGGCGAAGAGGTCTATTCCCTCGCGATCCTTTTGCACGAGGCAAAACTTTTACGCAATGCCCGAATCTATGCCACCGACCTCGATGATGAAGCGCTTTCCAAGGCGCGCGAAGGCGTCTATCCTTTCGAACGCCTCGAAGAATTCGAGGAAGGTTATCGCCAGGCAGGAGGTGTCCATTCCCTTCGGGACTACTGCACCCTGGGATATGGCCTGTTTCGCTTCGAAGACTGGTTGCGGCAAAACATGATCTTTGCCAACCATAATCTGGTCACGGACGGCGTCTTCGCCGAGATTCATCTGTTGCTCTGCCGCAACGTTCTGATTTATTTTAACCCCGAACTCAGAGAACGGGCCCTGGGCCTGTTCCGGGACAGTCTGGGACGGGGCGGTTTTCTGTGTCTTGGCGGCTCCGAATATCTTCCCAGGCCGGGATGGGAACATTGTTTCCAAACCCTCGCCATGAAAGAACGAATCTTTCGGAAAATCCCTCTATTGTAGTGTTTCCTCGATCGCAAAACATGGATGAACAGCCAGGCATTTTGATCGTGGACGACCAGCCCGCCAATCTGCGGGCGATGCAACGCCTCCTTCAGGAGATTCGGGGAACCATCTTTGCCGCCGAGAACGGTGAATCGGCACTGGCGCTATGCATGCAACATCGGTTTGCCCTGGCTCTGATCGATGTCCGAATGCCCGGCATGAGCGGATTCGAACTGGCCGATTACCTTCGCGGCGCCGAACGGACACGAAATATTCCCCTGATTTTCGTGACCGCCGCCCCCTCCGATCAACTTCATGCCCTGCAAGGTTACCAGACCGGAGCGGTCGATTTTATTCAAAAACCAATCGATGACCGGATCCTTCGTTCCAAGGTCAATGTTTTTCTGGAATTGCACAACGCACGGGAAGAATTGCGCCGTCATCGGGATCACCTGAGCGAACGGGTCGCCGAACGGACCGCCTCGCTGGAGCAGGCCCACAAAAAACTCCATGCCTTGAATCGGCACCTCATCCGGATCCGGGAAGAGGAACGGCGTGTCATCGCCCAGGCCATGCATGATGAAATGGGCAATACGCTGGCGCAACAAAAAATGACCATCGAATGGCTGCAACTCAATCGTTTCGATCACGAACGCATGAATCAAGAATTGGAGCGGCTCAAACTTCAGGTGGAGGATACCATCGCCAAGGTCCGCCACATCACCCTGCTGATGCGCCCGCCAATCCTCGACCAATGCGGATTGCCAGCCGCCCTGGAATGGCAGACGGCCCAGTTCGAAAAAACCAGCGCCATCCCATGCCAGGTCGAAATCGCCAACCCCGAAGCGTCACTCGACGAGGAACAAAAAATCGCCCTCTTTCGCATCCTTCAGGAATCCTTGACCAATATCGGACGCCACGCCCGAGCCACTGCCGTCCGCGTTGCCTTTTTCCGCACCCGGGACCTGGTCCATCTTGTCATCGAGGACAATGGACAGGGGATCGCCGATGAAATCCTCACCCATCCCACGGGAAACCTTGGACTGCGCGGCATGGAAGAACGCGCCTGTCAACAGGGAGGCGAACTGCATCTGGAAACCTCCGCGCAAGGGACGCGAATCACCACCACCATCCCCATCAACCCTTCCTCCCGGAGCCCATCCCATGATCCGCATCCTGTTGGGGGATGACCATTCCATCTTTCGCGAAGGACTCAAACGGATTCTGGCCGAACGCCAGGACATGCTCATCGCCGGCGAGGGGGAAAACGGCGATGAAGTCTTGCAACTGCTTCATTCCAGTGCTGTCTGGGACCTTCTTCTCCTGGATGTTTCCATGCCCGGAAAAAACGTCCTGGAACTGGTGACGGAAATCCACCGGCGCTGGCCGACCCTTCCCATTCTCATCCTGACGATGCACCGCGACCGCGAGCTGGCCATCCGATTCATCCGCGCCGGGGCCAAGGGATTTCTCACCAAGGACTGCGGTCTGGGGCAACTGTTGCGTGGCATCGTCAAGGTGGCCGCGGGTTCCCGCTACATCGACGAGGAGGTGGCTGATTTTCTCCTCGAACACCTTGCCGGCGACAGCGGAGCGGCACCACCCCATGCCCTGCTCTCCAACCGGGAGTTCACGGTCCTGTGCCGGATCGCGAGCGGCCAGACCGTGTCACAAATCGCCTCTGAACTTTCCCTGAGCATTTCCGCGATCAGTTCCTACCGCAACCGTGTGCTGAACAAATTAAAGTTGGATAACAATGCCCAGTTAACCCACTATGCCCTGAAAAACGACCTGCTCAAATCCTCCGATCAGGCCGTCCTGACACGACAACCGTGACCGTCACCGTTCAGACCCCGTCATTCTCAACGAAAACGGGAATCCAGGATTTACGGGGCCTCCCTGGATCCCCGCTGTAGCAGGGGATGACGTTCGTAAGGGGGGTGAACGGTTACCAATGACCGGAAATCGAACCGGAAAGCGAATTTCCTTCCCGGAATCGTTTTCCATGGTCAAAAACGCTCGAATTCATCCTCAGACGGAGCGGCGGCAATCGTCGGGGGCGCGGCAATCATCCGGGGTTTCGAAGTCCTGGCCGACACCCCATGAGATGATGCGGGTTTCTGGACATTCGCCGACCGGGCCGGAGGCGCCTTGGAACCGGAAACATTCTCTTTGCCACGATTCCGGGATACGGAAGCGTCGGTACGGAAGAAGGAGATCGCCTTATGCAGCAACTGCGCCTGACGGGAAAGATCATCCGAAGTCGCCGACATTTCCTCCGCGGCACCAGCATTGCGTTGGATCACCTGATCCAATTGCTGGATGGCGGTATTGATCTGCGTGGCGCCTTGATTCTGCTCCGAACTGGCGGTGGCGATTTCCTGAACCAGGCTGGCGGTCCGTTTGATGTCCGGTGCCAGTTTGGTGATGATGCTGCCCGCCTTCTGGGCAATATCGACGCTGGACACAGACAATTGGCTGATTTCCGCCGCGGCCGTCTGACTGCGTTCGGCCAACTTGCGCACCTCCGCCGCCACCACCGCGAACCCTTTGCCATGTTCCCCCGCCCGGGCCGCCTCGATGGCGGCATTCAGGGCCAACAGATTGGTCTGCCGTGCAATTTCCTCGATGATGGAAATCTTTTCGGCAATTTTTTGCATGGCCTGGACCGCCTCGTTCACCGCAGCGCCACCCAATTCCATGTTCCTGGCCGCCTCGGTCGATATTTTTTCGGTCTGGATGGCGTTTTCGGTGTTTTGTTGCACATTGCCCGCCATTTCCTCCATGGCGGCGGAGGTTTCCTCGATACTGGCCGCCTGTTCGGTCGCCCCCTGGGCCATGGCATTGGAAGAATCCGACAGGCTTTTGCTGCCCGAGGCAACCTGGTCGGAAGCCTCCATCACATGACCCAGAACTTCATTCAAACGGACCACCATCGCGTTCAATGCCTGGGCCAGCCGCCCCACCTCATCCTCCTGGTGGATGTCCAACTGTCGGGTCAGATCACCCCCGGCAACCTGCTGGGCAAAATCGACCCCGCGAATGATCGGACGGGTGATGGAACGACCGACCACTACCGACAATACAAACCCGATCACGACCGCCACGATCGACAACGTCGCCACCATGCTCCGGGTGGAACTGGCTTCTGACAGCATCTTTTCCTCGGTCATCAGGTTCTTCCCCGCCTCCTCGCTGATTCCGTTCAGATGATTTTGAACTTCCTTCAGATAGACCTGGGTTTCAAGCGTGAAGACGGTCTCCGCCTTTTTCTTCCCTTCCAGATTTTCCGCGGCGATCCCTTGCATCTTCTTGAGCGATTCCCGCACCTGACCCAGGCTTGACTTCAGCGGCCCCTGATAGAGTTCCCGGGCCTTGTCCAGGGCTCCCTGTTCCAGGTGCGTTTGAATCTCCCTGCCTGCCGCATGCAGATCGCGATGCGCCGGTTCCATGGCCTTCATCAATTCTCCCAGCCGGGAGTCCTGCTGCATCATCCGTGAAGCGCCATCTCCATAAATAAACTTGCCCAACCCGCAACGAGTATGATCCAGTTCGACCTCCAATTTTTTGGTTCCGGCAAGAATCGCCCCCTGAACCTTCTCCGTCCATGCCAGATGATCCACCTCCCGAGCGGTGAGAAACGCCGGCAACGACGCATCCGCCACTTTGAAGACGGCGGCAATCTTCTCCGCCGACTGGTGCAGGGCGGTATGATGTTTTTCGATTTCGTCCAAAGGTTTTTTCAGTTGCGGCAACCGGCGTTCCGCCTCCTTGCGCCCCTCGCCATAATACCATTTGCCGAAGGCGCACTGGTGCGGATCCATCTGGACGTTCAATGTTTTTGATTTTTCATCGCTCAGGAATGAACTGACCTGTTTGGCCCAGTTCAAATGATCGACCTCGCGTTTCAACAATTCACCGCGAAGGCGGTTGCCCTGGATCACTTCCATCCCATTGCCGACGATTTCGGAAATCCCGGAAAAAGACCATGCCCCGACCAGAATCAACAAGGCCAGAACCACCCCCGTTCCCAAGAATATTTTTTTTCCAAGCCCAAGATTCTTCCACATCATCTTTCAATCTCCAGCTCTGTCATTCAAAATCGAAGGAGCGCGTTCGAAACAATTCTTTCGATCAGCCATGGTGAAACCTATCACAATAATTTCAGAAATGAAAGTGGTGAACAGACAAAACCAATAATAAATATTATTACATTTTTCTTATTGTACAAATGAAAAGCCTCCCCGAAAGGAGGCTTGTATTTTATCAATATTTTCACAGGATCATTGGACTATTTTCATGGTCAGGGTATCCTTGGCCGCGAGTGTGGATTGGAAGGAATAGGCCGCCCACACGGATCCCATCAAGGCATTGCAGTCGGTGTGATCGATAAGTTCTTCCTGATCAAAAACGTAAAAATGTTCACGTTTTTCTGTGCTGTCCTTCCCGATTGGCCCATCCGGCCAGATTTTGAACGCAATGAGAGCCAAGTTTGGCAAATTTCAGTGGACTGGAGGGTTGAAATCCTGGACAATTCCCTGGCCGATAGGACCTGGGCAAGAAAAGAGGAGAAAATCGGGTTGGAAACAAAGGATGAAAAACGTCCAAACGATGAATTTGATACCCCATGGAAGGAAATTCTGAGGCTGTATTTCAAGGACTTTCTGGCCTTCTTCCTGCCACGGGCACACGATGGCATCGATTGGGAGCGAGGGTTTGAACTTCTGGACAAGGAATTGGCCCGAATTACACGTGAGGCGGAAATTGGTGATCGGCGCATGGATGAACGAGTCAAGGTGTGGCAACGAGATGGTATCGAACGATGGGTGCTGATTCATGCCGAAATTCAGGGAGACCGGAAAACGACGTTTTCCCCGGATATGTACACCTACCAGTACCGAGCTTACGACCTCAAGAGGATGCCGGTTGCTGGTTTGGCGATTCTGGCCGACGATGAGTCCTGCTGGCGGCCATCGGAGTTCGGCTATGAGTTGTGGGGTACGCAACTCACCTACAAGTTTGTTATCGTTAAGTTACTGGACTACCCAGAATCCGAACTGGAAAAATCTGGCAACCCGTTTGCAATTGTGATATTGGCGCACCTGCATGCCAAGAGAACCAAGCACCTGACGGAGGATCGTTACCAAGCAAAGTGGAGACTGATCAGAGGACTGTATCAAAGTGGTTTCAGCCGCCAGCAGATTATCGATCTTTTTCGTTTCATCGACTGGGTGCTTTACCTGCCAGATGAGGCCGACAGACGGTTGTGGAAAGAAATTGTTGACTTCGAGGAGAGCCAAAAAATGCCTTACATTTCGAGTGTGGAGCGGTTTGGTATGCAAATTGGTATGCAAATTGGTATGCAAAAAGAAGGTGCATCGATGCTAACCCGCCTATTGCAACGTCGCTTCGGTGCCGTGCCTGATTGGGCCAGCGAAAAAATCACCAAGGCTGAGCTTCCCTCCATAGAGGAGTGGAGCCTTCGCATCTTCGACGCCCAGTCCCTGGACGATGTTTTCTCGGACAGAGTATAATATCATTTTCCGAACATTATATCAATCGTATAAAAAGAAAGCCCCACGGAGGGGGCTTGTATTTTACCAGAATTTCACAGAATCATTGGACTATTTTCATTGTCAGGGTATCCTTGGCCGCGAGTGTGGATTGGAAGGAATAACCTGCACTCTTGCGCGACGAATTCCGGGTAAAGACAACCGAAATCATCCCTGGCCCCTGGGTGGGATCGGCGATTCCCCAGGTTTCGGTACCGTCGGTGGTCGAGGTGGTCGTCGCGGTCGTCGTCGTTGTCGATGAGGTCGTGGTTGTTTTCTCGCTGAGGTCCTTGGAAAGGACGGTCTTCAAGTCGGTGCTTTCGGCCATGTTGGAGGAGGCCAGGTTGAAATAGCGTTGTTCGCCGTTGGCGAAGGTCTGGGCAGTGGTGGCAGTCACATCCACGCTGCCACCGGCACCATTGGACATCACCAGTTTGTCCACCCGTACCGCATCGTCGTAGAGGACGATCTGAAATCCGATGAATCCTTCGAGGGAAACCGGATTGTTCCGGTCGAGCCATGTTTTGGAATCGGCCAGGAGTTTCAGGTTGGTACGATCGCTGGAAAGCTGGGTATAGGCATCGACGCCACCGGAAAGTTCGGCGGTCATCTCCTGGTCGGTATAGCCAATGCCATAAAGTTCCCAGGTTTTGCCGCTCTGATTGGCCGCCAGCCCGCGATACAATTCATTGAAGATCAGGTTGCCGCTGTCGCTTCCCCGGGTCCAGGCGCCATAGGCCGTTCCCAGATTCAACGAATTGAGCCACGTCGTATTGGCAAACTTGATGGAAAACTTGGGATCGCTCATCGCGCCTGTATCCAGATCGACGGTCGCCTTCAGGACCAGAGACGTGATTGCCGAGGATGGAATGGAGACATTTTCGGTCGTCGTCGCATCGGGGGTGAATGTGGCGATATTGCTGGCGGAATTTTCCAGGAGTTCGATGTTGAGCTGCCCCTGATTCTTTCCCGAGGACCCCACCTTGGATACCATGCTCACGGTGGCGCCCGTGAACGAAACCGACAGGGTCCCGGTGACGGAAACATTCCGGGTCGTGGCGGCGGTCGCGGAGGCCGTGGTTTGGGTCGTGGTGGCGGCGGTGGTGGAAGAGGTCACCTGGGTGACGATGTCGATTCCGGGAAAGGTGATCGTGCCATCGGCCAAAGGATTTTTTTCCGGATCATAATACTGGAATCCGGTTCCATCGGTCGTGGTGGCGGCGGTGGCGGTGGTATCGTAGCGAATCGTCAGGGAGGCCGTCCCCGGCGTGTCGATGGCGCTGCCCGTTGCGGTGGCGGTGGTCATCGTGGTGGAAGTGGTGGCGGATTGCGATGGCGTCAGGGCCAGGTTCCACGATTCGGACTGTTTTTGAATGGTGCCCCGCAGATGATTGGTCGCAAAACTCTTGGGAACCAGGTAACCGGCGACGAGATCCTGTTCGATCCAGTTGGATTTTTTGTAGCGAAAGATTCCCGCATCCTTGAAGAAAAGTTCCAATCCCTTGGTCGCGACCGACTCGCCCGAGGCGATCGAATCCTTGGCGAACCCCTGGCCATGACCATCGGTCTTGAAAAAGCTGGAATAATCCGGCCCCGAGGGAAAGTGGATCTGGGCAGCCGCGCGGGCCTGGGAAGAAATGGTGATGCCATTGCCGGGATCCCCATCTTCGTCGAGCGTTTGCAAAAAGCGCGACAGATTGACCACCTCTTCATGATTGACATGACCCCCCTTGACCAGATCACTCGGAGTGATCACCCCCCGGGCAGAGGTCGCACCCAACGGCAGACCACCCAGAAAAAAGGAGATGGTTTCCCCGGCGACATAGGTGAACTGCCCCTTGGCATCGGTCGCCCCCGAATCGTTGCCGCTGGTCCGATAGGTCAGGCCGTCGGTCGGACCGTCAAGAAATTTACCCACCAAAACCTCGGCGGGGGCGCTGGAGGTCGTGGCGGTCGTGGCGGAATCCCCACCGCCGCCGCACCCTCCCAAGAACGCCGACAGACACATGAATCCGACCCGGGACAGGATGCGCCGATCATTAGTGCGTTTCATTGCCATTCCAAGCCTCATGACTGCAAGAGTGACATCGCGTCGGGCTCATCGAAACCGAAGCTCGAATGGCTTTTTGCAAATATCAGGCCATATCTATGTCGTTCCGTTCAGTTGGCTCGATCCAAACAAGCCCGAGGCCAAGTGCCGGTGGGCCAGTTCGAGAAGATGGGGATGATGGGTGAAATAGATGACCTGCCGTTCGAGACCCGACAGTATTTTCAGGGCGGCGGCGGCCCTGTGGTCGTCAAAGTGAACCAACAGGTCGTCCAGAATCAAAGGCATCGGTTGATGCCCCTCATTCAGGGATTCCATCGCCCCAAGACGCAACGCCAGGAATAATTGATCCCGGGTTCCGGCGCTCATCCCCTCCACCCGCACCCGTTCCCCTCCGGGGCGGACCCCATGGAAAAAATGTCGCTGGCCATCATGATCCAGGCGCAAATCGACGAACGATCCCGCCGTCAGCTCGCGAAAATACCGGGCGGCGCCATGCAGGACCGGATCCTGATTTTGTTCTTGAAAACGCTCGATCACCCGCTGCAACAGCCCTTCGGCAAGCCCCAGACGCACATGGTGTTCCGCGTGACGCACCAGGTCATGCCCCAGCCCTTCCATCTCCTGACGCAGACAGGCAACCGCATCGCTCCCCGTCATTGCCTGCAACTCCCGGACTTCCCCGCCGTAATCCTGGTCCAGGGTCCGCAATTCCCCGGTCAGACGGTCGATTTCGACCTGGATACGATCCAGCTCCGCCCGGGCCACATCGACATCCTGTCCCAACACCTCAAGCGTCACCTCCTCAAGCGTCGCCCCCTCGGCGCTCGCAAGCATTTCCCCTTCACATTCGCCGATCTTCCGGTCCACCTCCTCTTTCGATCGAACCTGTTCCTCGATGGCGGCCATTTCCTCGGGGTCCCGGGTTCCATACCGTTCTCCGATTTCCTCAAAGCGCCTGGCGATGGTGGTCCGGGTGGCGTGACACTCCCGTTCCAGGTTTCGCCGTTCCTCGATGCCCTTTCGCAGTTCCTCGCGCCGGTGAACCGCGATCATCGTCCGGTCCAGGCGTTCTTCGAGTTGTTCGACACGCTCCAGAACGTGACGTTCGTTCGCCGCCGGTTCCCCCTCCCCGAGAAGGAGAGAAAGTTCCCGGACTCCGACCATGAATCGGTCCCTTTGCCCTTCGATGTCCCGGATGCGCGCCAGCCATTCCTCGCGTTGACGAAAGTTTGCGTGTAACGTATCGAACGATCCGAGAAATGCGGCGCTCGACTCGACCTCAAGGCCCAGGGGGTGACCGAACGGTCCCATGAGGGCGCGCCAACGTTCCTCGTTTTCGCGCCGCAGCCGTTCGTTCTCCTCCAGTTCCTCCCGATGGGTTTCCAGGGAACGCTCGATTTCCGCCAAACGCCGTTCCACCGCCGCACGCCGTTCGACAAGCGCCGAACACTGGTTGAGAAAAATTTCCCAACGCTCGATCGTCACCCCCATCTCCTCTCCCGCCTCCATCCCCGGTCCCCCCAGGGCGACCACCATTTCCGAGGCATCGATGATCGCCGCCGACAATTCCTGCCGCACCGCCATCCCTTTTTCGTTCCAGGAACGTCCTTCCGCGGCAAGACGGAGGATCTCGCCACGCAATTCCGGCCATCCCTTCATCTCCATCGGCGTTCCCGGACACGCCACCCCGAGGGATTGCCACAGTTCATTCCAGGAGTTTTTCATGGCCCGTCGCCGTTCGCCGATCCCGGCCAGGCGTTCCGACAACATCCGTTCCTGTTGCATGTTCGCTTCGATATCCTGTTCCAGACGCCGCCATTGAGCCAATTGTCCCGCGGCACGCAATCGGCCATCCACCAGGAGGTCCGCCTGGGCCATCCACGCCGTCAAGGATTCCCCCCAGGCGCGGCGTGGGTCCCCGTCCCCCCCGGACGACGCCCCCTCCCGGCAATCCGGTTTCCCGTCCAAACCCGGAAGCCCATGAAGATAAATATTTTTCCACACTTCGTCACGGCGCGAACGGACCTCCCGCACCATGGCCTCGGTGGGAGGGCGTTCTCCCAATGTCCGGTCGTCACGGCTCCGTCCTGCCTCAAGTTGTCGCAAGTTTTCCCGCGCCTGCCGCAGCCCCTCCGCGCTCCGGCGCTCATCCTCTTCATCGCGTTGCCATTCCTGGATGAAACGGTCCATCGTCGCCGTGGTCGGCGGATGACAGGCCTCAAGCGCAGCCATGTCGCCCCGCCACAAGGGAAGAAGCGACAGCTTCAGGTCCGCCTGCGCCAGGGCGCTGCGGCCTTTGACAAAGGCTTCCACCGCCTCGCGTTCCCGTTGCAGAAGGCGGCGTAACCAGGGAAGTCGCTCCCGGAAAAGGGCCAGATCTTCCGTGCGCCCCAGGGGAGGAAGCGCTTCCCGATGCTCCCGGGCCTCGGCCTGCACGATCCTGATTGCCCGTTCCAGTTCCGCCGTCTTGGCAAGGGTGCGTTGCCGGTCCTCCCTCAGGCGATCGAGCAGAGCACGACAGGTGGCATCGGGCAGAAGACGCTCCGAGGGTTCGTCCGCGGCGGCCCCCACCCGCAGCCACAAATCGGTCTGCCGCGCGTTCAAGTCGGCAAGTTTCACCTGCAATTCCGACAATTCGCGCAAACGTTCCCGCAACGACCGGGCCTCCATGGCCAGAATTTTGATGCGTGCGGCGTGTTCCACCAGTTTTTCCTCGACCAGGATGGCTGCCAGCCGTTCTTCCAGGGCGTTTCGTTCCCGAAGATGCGACGTCAACGCCTCGTCCGTCCGCTCCTTCCGCGTCATCAATGAGGCCCGTTCCCGCATCAGCCCGGCGCTCAACCGCGGAACCGTCTCCAGTTGTTCCCGCGAAGAACGATAATGGGTCAAGCGGGCAAACATGGGACCGAGGGTGACAATGCGGCGCAAATGGCGTTCCTGTCGTTTTTTTTCGCCGAGGATTTCCCTCAGTGCGGCGCTCTGTCGCAGCAGGCGGTCCCGGGCGACGACATGGTTGCTCCATTGGTCGCGCGAGAGGGCCTGTTGCCTGATTCTTCCCTGCGTTTCCACCAGGCGATGGTTCAGCGTGTTGATCACCTGGTTTTTTCCCCGGGGTTTGTACAGGCGTTCCCGTTCCTCGCGCATCCGGTCCATCAGACCACGCACCCCGGCGATCCCCGAACCCGCCTCGAACAGCAGGGTTCCCACTTCGCCCTCTCCGTGAAGGATGGCCTCGCCACCACGTTGCAGCCGGCCATGATCCAATCCGTAAAACATTTCGAAGCGGTGGCGATCGACCCCTTCGAGAAAGGGATGCAGCGCCTGGGGATCCAATGGCGTTTTTCCCGCGGCATCCAGCAAGGTTTCCCGATTTCCTTTGCGTCGCACCGCCGTCAACCGCTCGCCACGCTCGTTGCCCAGGGTGGCCCCGATTCGCAGATAGGGATTGTCATGCCGGAAATCGTAGGGGGTCGTCGTGCCGAAACCGAACAGAAAATCGGTCATCGCCGCCAGGGTGGTACTTTTTCCCGCCTCGTTGGCCCCATGGATGATCGACAACCCCGAGGCCCGGGGTATTTCGAGGAGGTGATCGGTAAAGCAGCCATAGGCGAGCAAATGGAGGCGCACGAAATACATTCACCCCCCCTCCGGATGACGCAACCGTTCGGCGGCCAGGGTTTGCGCCTGTCGCACCATGACGCGCATCCATTCCGGATCCTGAAAGGGAAGGGAGGCCATGCCATGGAAGGCGGTTGTACGCATCAGTCCGCCAAGCGGTCTGAATGGCTCGAAAAGGGCCGTAAGCGCCACCTCATCCCGGAGCAATTCGCCAACGACCCGGTCCATCAGGTCGAGCGGATCAAGCCCCGCATCCGTATCCACGCCGGTCCCATGTTCCCGCGAGACCTGTTCCATCATCGAGGTTTCGTCAACCACCCGTTCAAGCCACAGGGAATCGCCTCCGGTGTTGAGGGTATGAATTCTCAGTTCCTGTTCCAGTTCCAACCCGCGGAGCGCCAATTGCCCCCGCCATGGGCTTCGACCCGTCAAACGCAGCCGAACGACGTTCAATACTTCCGGTTCGATCGATCGCTCCAATCGTTCCTTGAGGTGGTGTGACAGGGACTCGAAAGATTCGATGGGACCGATGTCCAAGGTCAGGATGTGCCATCGAACCAGGTCCAGGGGAAGATGGCGGGTTGCGGTCACCTCCCCCCGTTCCCCATCGACCGTCACCAGGGTCGCCCCCTTGACGCCCGATTCGCGGATGTGCCGTCCCTGAATGGTCCCTGAAAAAAGGATCATGGGGTCCCTGGGGCGAACCAACTCGCGTTGATGGATATGTCCCAGGGCCCAATACTGGTAGCCGGGGGTCAACAGATCGTGTTCACTGCACGGCGCGTAGGTGATTTGTCCGGCCCGACCGTCGAGGGCGGTATGCAGCAGGCCGATGTTGAACAGTCCGGGGACCGCGGGCGGATAACCTGCCGCAAGGTTTCGTTGTTCGGCGCGGTTTGCATGGGATTGCCCATGAATCGCCACCCCTTTGGCCTCCCTGAGATGGGAATGGGCCTTGTCCGAGGAAAAAAGATGGACGTTGTCGGGAAATGGGTTGGTGGTCAGGAGGTCATGCCCGGCATCATGGTTTCCCAGGACGGCGAAAACCTCGATGCCCGCATCCTGGAGGCGGCGCAACTGTCCGGCAAGGTACAAAACAGTATTGAAATCCCGACCGGACCCATCCAGGAGATCCCCGGCCAAAAGGAGAAAATCGACTTCATGTTCAAGGCATGAAGCGATCAGCCGTTCGAAGGCATCACGCCCCGCGCGGCGAATCCGTTCATGGGGCGCCCCCTCGTAACGGACCAGTCCGCGCAGCGGCGCGTCCAGATGAAGATCGGCGGCATGAATGAATTTCATCGGACCACCCGCCCGGAATCAATCATCATCTTCATCATTATCGTGTCCGTGTGTTTTCCTGCGTTCTTCATTTCGCCTGTTTTTCTCGTGGCGCCCTTTTTTGGCATCCTCTTCATTGGCGTTGCGATGGCATGAAACACAACGTTCAAAATCCCCGATCCCCTCCTCCAGGTGCTCCCGACGTATTTTTTCCGGGGAATGTTCATGACAACCATAACATGAATATTGCTTAATATCATTATTTTTATGACACCGATCGCAGGCAACGGCATGATCCCGATCGAGTTCGAACCATTTTGTGTGTTCGAAGGTTGCCGGTTGCCAATGATCGTTGCGATGGCAGGTACCGCAGGACGCCGACGAGGCCCGATGCAAGGCGTCGTCGGGACGTTGATGGCAGCTGGAACACTGAAGCCGCAAGGATGGTTCGAGGGCGTCATGGGAAAATGCGCCTGAAGTGCGATACCGCGCCACCCCCTCATGATCGCTGTGACACGCCATGCACTCCTGTACCGCCAGTTGATGATGGAAACGAACCCTGTTGCCTTTGCGCTCGATCGGCAAACCGCGTGTCGTCATCAGACCGATGGATTCGATCTGGTGACATTTCAGGCATTTCTGGCTGGGCAGGCCGGAAAAAGGGGAATGACAGGAAAAGCAATCGTCCGCAAGATGGCCATGACCGGAAGAAAGTTTTCCCGGGGCGATCATTCGTTCGGGGTAGAGAAAGGAAAACAGGACCACCACCAAAAAGACCGAAAGAACAATCGGAAGAGGGCGTTTCATCGCCAGTCCCAGAACATGAGGATGGAAACGACGTGCCCCAGGACCAGGGTTGCCAGGGTCATCGAGATGGGCAGATGAATGGTCCGCCACCGGGTCATCAGTTCGAAGGTGACGGCATCGAAAAACATCCTGGAATCGACCTCTTTTCGAGACAGACCCCGGTCCAGATGTTCCTTCCGTTTAAGCGCGAGGAAGCGTTGTGAACGTCCCAGAAGATACCGCCCAACCAGACCGCTGACCACGTTGATGATCATGGCAAGGGTTGCCAACCATGGCAGCAAGGTATTGAAATGAACCCCCGCGTGGATCAAGACCATCAGGGTTCCCAGCCAGGTGCATGTTTCATGAATTCGGAGAAAAAGACGGGGAGTTCCGATAGTCAACACTTTGCGCTTGCGGAAAGAGTAGGACAATCCGAAAATGATCAGCAGGGTTCCAGGAATCCCCAAATGACGCCCGACGTCCACCAGACCAAAGACATGCAACAGGAGGTCACCGAGGATCGTCAATCCGATGAGGATTGAAAACTGGAGAATGAAAGGAACGATCTCCATGCGCAACAGGGATTGATGCATGAATTTTTCACCTTGAGCGCGACACGTTTCCCGACGGAGGCCCAACCCAGGGCATGACCAGCCGCAGCATGGGCATGGTCAACGAGGTGGAAATGATCGCCATGAACATCATGGCCGAAAAACATGCGGCGGAAATAATGTTGGCTTCGCGAAAGATGGTCAGCAACAGCACCTCCATCATCCCCTTGGTCTGCATCAAAATCCCAATGGCAATCGAATCCGGCCAGCTTTCCCCCATTCTGAGCGCCGGCAACGTCGTCCCAAGAAACTTCCCCGCCATTCCAAGAACGACTGTAATGACCGTGATGGATAAAATGGTATGGGAGGTCAGATCAAACGAGGTTTTCATGCCGGTCATCGCGAAGAAAAACGGCAACAGCAAGACCACGGTGAGCGGTTCCAGTCGTTCGATGAGAAAATGCTTGAAGGGCCGGGGAATGATGATCCCGATCATGAACCCGCCAAGAGCGGCATGCAACCCGATCTGCTCGGTCGCCAGGGCCGACCCGAACACCGAAATGAACACCGCCACCAACCCGCCATCCCCGACAATGCCGCAATGCCCCAATACCCAACGCATGATCGGTTTGACCACGAAAAGCATGACCCCCAGGTAAAGAACAATACGCAGGGGAATCATCAATGTACTGCCGATACTCTCCGCCTCCCCCACCAACCCCGCCAGAAACAAAGAGAGAAAACACCAGAGAATCGCATCGTTCACCGCCGCCATCCCCAAAGTCACCCGACCCAGGGGATGCTCCATCAGGTCCACCTCGCGCAATATGGCGCCAAGGACCGGCAAGGCGGTCACACTGATGCTCAAGCCAATCGCAATCGCAAACTGCCAGGGACCAGCCTCCGAACCCAGGGTCTCGGGATACATCCCAACCAGAAGCCAGCCCGTCACAATCCCCATCAGGCAGGGAACCAGAAAACTCGACACGCTCATCCAGGCAAAACGCCGTCCCATCGGTTTCAGTTCGGCGGTCTGCCAATGCAGGCCCGTCAGAAAAGTGAACAGGACGATCGCCAGCCAAGAGGATCCCATCAATCGTTGCAAGGAGGCCTCGGAAAACAACATCGACCACAGATCCGGGAAATACCGTCCCAGAATCGATGGACCAAGCGCCAACCCAAGCAAAATTTGTACGACCACCAAAGGAACAACGCGACGCACCCCAGGAATACGCCAAACCAGATAGGGAACCCCGACAACAAGGATTGCCTGGGAAAAGAAAATCGCTATTTCACTCATGACCCTGAATCAAATCCCCTCATCATCCCCGAACGTGACACCCTTTTCTCTCCCGAGGGCAAACGCTCGCATGCACTGCCCAATCAGAAATCGTCCCCCCCCCCCCCACAACCCACTGATCATCGCGGCGGCGGCGGCGCCACTTGCGGCAATATCAACAAGATGTTCGGGCTGAATGCCACCGATGGCCACAACCGGTCGGACACGCTCCGCCACCGCCATCGCCAAGCCCCCCAACCCCATTGGCGGACGGGCATCCGGTTTGGTGTCGGTCGAAAAGATCGGGCCGAATCCAATGTAGTCGATCGCCATGGCCTGTGAATCCATAATCTCGCTCCGATTATGGGTCGAAAGACCAATGACACGCTCATGGCCCAATAGCGCACGGCATTCGGCGACCGAAACATCCTCCTGGCCGACATGAACGCCATCCGCACCCCATTCCATCACCAAGGCAGGATGATCGTTGATGATCACCCGAACCCGGTCCATTTCTCCCCGCAAGACTGGAATCCAGCGTTCAATGAATCTTCGACAGGGCTCGGGCCCATTCTTGCATCTGAGCTGAATCACCCCGATTCCGGCGACCTCCATGTCCATCGCCAGTCGAATCCGCGCATGCACCGGCCAACGTTCTTCCCTGAGGTGCCGTTGCAGCCATTCGGCATCAAGAACAGGATAGATTCCCGCCGAAAACAGGTTGGAACAACTCATAGGGCGCTGAAAAATTCCTTGTCGATGGTTTCCGAATCCCCAAGATTCAGGGATACAAGACGTCTCAGGTGCGAAAAACTTTCCAGTTCGATGTCTTGAAACTGAATGGCCGCCCCCCGACCCGGGGAGGAATGAACCACCTTGCCCTGGATCTGTAAATGAATGTCGCCAAGGCTCAGGTCGCCCTGAACCCGATCCCCCATCCGCGGCAGAAGGTTTCCCTGAAACAACATGCCGCGAAGGCTGATGTCGCTGAAGGCCCCCTTGAACGAATGCCGATCCTGGTTGAACAGAATGATTTCATGGTGGAAATGAACCCGGGAAAAATGCCGTCTTTCCTGGTTCTCCCTGTTCTTGTCATTCATGAGTCACCCCCGAAGAGTTTTTGATGAGCGCCGCCTGCCCCGCACGCAGTCGCGCCCCATACTGGGTGACCAACCGCGCCGCGGCATGGCTGGCAAGAAGTCCAGCCCGATCCAGGGAATATCCATGGGTTATTCCATACAGAAAAACACCGGCGAACAGATCACCGGCGCCATTGGTATCCACCGCCTTGACCTCGATTCCCGGAATATCCACCAGGATTCCCCCCCGGCCAAACACCTTGGCGCCCCGCCCACCCAACGTCAGACAACACAGCGTCGCGACCTCCTCAAGGCGCCTCATGGCAACCGCCAACGAATCGGTGTCGGCAAAACGGAGCGCCTCGTTCTCATTGCAAAACAGCAGGTCAAGCCCCCCCGAAACGACCTCCTCCATCCCGGAACGAAAATAGTCGATCATCGACACATCGGAAAACGTCAAGGCGGTTTTGACCCCATGGGCGCGTGCCATCCCCTTGGCCGCGACCGCCGCCGCCCGGGTCACCGGCGCGGAAACCAGATACCCCTCCATATACAGATATTCCGCCTGGCGTAAATGGGCCTCGGACAGATCGGCAACCGAAAAGGTCTCGGAAATCCCCAGGTGGGTACACATGGTCCGCTCCGCATCCGGAGTGATCATGACCATGCACCGCCCCGTCACCCCCTGTTCGGCAGGGACCGGCGAACGATCCGCCTCTGAATCTTCCATCAAAGGACGATCATCCAAACCCAAACGATTGTCCACCCCATGGGTACGCATGTCGGCCAAGAAAAACTGTCCCAATTCATCCTCGGCCGTTTTGCAGGAGTGGAAACACCGACCGCCGAACTGCGCCAGACCGACCATGGTATTGGCCGACGACCCTCCCGAGGAGCGGTGGATCACATGTTGCGCCAGACGCCGATGCAAATGATCCTGCCGCGCGGCATCGACCAGGGTCATGGTCCCCTTGTCCAGGCCGACCTCGCGCAGAAATGTTTCCTCCACATGACATTCGATATCGACCAGGGCATGACCAATGCCATAGACGTTGTAGGTTTTCATGAAATTCAGTTCCTGTCGTGTTGGAGGGAATCGCAGTTGGGCTGTTGGCGGTCCGGATGCAGTGGCACGCCGGCAAGGCGGCGCAACAGGGCGGGATGCAGCTGCCCATTGGTCGCCAGGACCGAGGGAAGGCGGGTCCGGGGCTGGTTGAAAAGAAAGCGGCGCCCTTCGTGATCGGTGATCTGTCCGTGGGCTTCGCGGACAAGGAGTTCACCCGCGGCGATGTCCCATTCGCTCTTCGGCGTCAGGGTGAAGGTCAGATCGGCGCGTCCGTCGGCCAGAAGGGCCAGTTTGTAGGCGATGGAACCGGTGGTGCGCAGGGCAAATTCCTCCTTGAAGGAGGCCCAGTCGCCGCGCAACATCTCGGACCGGCTGGCCAGGCAGACCGCTCCGGCAAGACGGGTGGCACGGGTTGTCTGGATATGCTGTCCATTCCGGCGGCTTCCCCGCCCGGCAATGGCGGTGAACAGTTCCTCCCTGGCCGGATTGAACAGGCAGGCCAGCAAGGGAACCCCCTCCTCGACCAGGGCAATGGACACCGCAAACTCGGGTACCCCGCGGATGAATTCCTTGGTTCCATCGAGCGGATCCACGATCCAGACCCGCTTCTTCGCCAGTCGTTCCCGGGAATCGTCCGTTTCCTCGGAAAGCCAGCCATAATCGGGGGCGGCGGCGGACAGAATTCGCAAAATCGCCTCGTTGGCTTCGATGTCGGCCCGGGTCAGTGGATGATCATGACCTTTCTGGGTGATTTCGACATGCGCCGTCAAATCCTCGCCGGGGCGAAAATGGCTCATGATCCGACCTCCGGCCTCCCGGGCCGCCCGAATCATGGCAAACAGAAGTTGATCGTTGTCGTTCATCCGTCCCTTTCCCAGACGCCTGCGCGATCCTATCGCGGAACATCCCAAAGCCTCCGTTCAAGGAACCAGACACATGATCCAGCCTGAGTATACTTTTTCATGACCCCGTTGTCACCTTGATCCTCCATGACTGCCAACACGCTGGCGAAATTTCTTGACATCCAACTTATCCTTGGATAATAGTCATCATGAACATGATCGGAGTGGAATACATGCAGCCAGTCTCGTGGGTCAGTCAGGTGTTGGCGGAAGAAGCATTGAATTCCCTTTGCTCCGATAGAATGATTTTATTACCCCCCCCCCCTGGGGTACGTCATTTTCAAGAATGGAGGTGACCGTGAATTCCACCGGAAAGGAGGATCCATCCTTGCGCCAG
>JADGCV010000021.1 GCA_015228815.1 Magnetococcales bacterium
AAATTAAGGAAAGTTACATGCCGATCATGCCACATTTGAAGCCCGAAAACTACGTGTCCCGTGATGGTTGCGGTTTACATACTCTGGGTATGTCGTTTCAATCCGCGCCCCCGCACGGGGGGCGACTTATACGGATTATTTGTTTTCGTCAACAAAAGTTGTTTCAATCCGCGCCCCCGCACGGGGGGCGACCATTTTCGAAAAGTTACCACTTGCGGAAATTATAGTTTCAATCCGCGCCCCCGCACGGGGGGCGACCTCTTTTTTGCTCGTCACGGTGGCGGATAGGGCAGTTTCAATCCGCGCCCCCGCACGGGGGGCGACGCAACTGGCTCGTCGGAATCAGCAAAACGAGAAATGCAGTTTCAATCCGCGCCCCCGCACGGGGGGCGACTTGATTACTCTTTCTTGGTAGTCCCGTCAGGAGTTGTTTCAATCCGCGCCCCCGCACGGGGGGCGACTGCGCAGGTCGTTTCTGGACAATCGTTCGTCCTGGTTTCAATCCGCGCCCCCGCACGGGGGGCGACATAGCACCAAGGCCGAGGATGTGCAGCGGCTCATGTTTCAATCCGCGCCCCCGCACGGGGGGCGACCGGTACAGGACGTTTTTGTGTGCCATGGCACAATGTTTCAATCCGCGCCCCCGCACGGGGGGCGACGAGCATGATGACTACTTGCAAATCATCATGCGGGTTTCAATCCGCGCCCCCGCACGGGGGGCGACCGCCTTCTTGGCGCGACAATATGTCTTTATTTGCGTGTTTCAATCCGCGCCCCCGCACGGGGGGCGACATCATATCTGAGGGAGACAATAAATGACTACAGAGTTTCAATCCGCGCCCCCGCACGGGGGGCGACCTATTCTCATAAAATCATCGACCAGAATGGGATTGTTTCAATCCGCGCCCCCGCACGGGGGGCGACGTGTCCATGATGGTGGCCCAAGCTGTGTCTGGGAGGTTTCAATCCGCGCCCCCGCACGGGGGGCGACTTTATTCATCGACGGATGGCGAAGCATGGTACATGTTTCAATCCGCGCCCCCGCACGGGGGGCGACCAGCAATATGCTGACTTTGTCGATCAAATGGAAAGTTTCAATCCGCGCCCCCGCACGGGGGGCGACTGATCAAGGCGGATGCTCCATCTTCCGCCTTTACGTTTCAATCCGCGCCCCCGCACGGGGGGCGACCTTCGACTCAATTTTCAACCTCAAATTGGCGTCGTTTCAATCCGCGCCCCCGCACGGGGGGCGACGAGCGATGTAATTGATGTAATGGTGTTTGGAGTGTTTCAATCCGCGCCCCCGCACGGGGGGCGACCAGGTCGGTACAAAAATGCTCCTGTACCGTGCAGTTTCAATCCGCGCCCCCGCACGGGGGGCGACCCTTGCGGCGGACAGCCTCTGATACGACATCAGACGTTTCAATCCGCGCCCCCGCACGGGGGGCGACGTCGGACGGGATTGGCTTGGACGACAAAAAATGGTTTCAATCCGCGCCCCCGCACGGGGGGCGACGAGGGATTTATGGACTGGCCCAGTACATCACTTGTTTCAATCCGCGCCCCCGCACGGGGGGCGACATTAGTCAATTCATGGAGGATTCGACATACAACGGTTTCAATCCGCGCCCCCGCACGGGGGGCGACTCAATGGACTCCGTTATCGTATCACTGGCGGACAGTTTCAATCCGCGCCCCCGCACGGGGGGCGACTAGAATTGTTCAATTGCTCTGGCGTCCCAATAAGTTTCAATCCGCGCCCCCGCACGGGGGGCGACTCAAGCTACTCTTGATGATTTCAACGTTGAGACGTTTCAATCCGCGCCCCCGCACGGGGGGCGACCCGTCCAGCTAATACCTATCCAGCCAGACAGGCGTTTCAATCCGCGCCCCCGCACGGGGGGCGACCATGAGCCGCGGCTGGCCGTTCATATCGAAGCGGTTTCAATCCGCGCCCCCGCACGGGGGGCGACGATTGTTTCCTTCCAGTTTATTATATTTTCGCAAGTTTCAATCCGCGCCCCCGCACGGGGGGCGACTCTTCGCCATCGTTGGTCGTCCATGCCATGACGTGTTTCAATCCGCGCCCCCGCACGGGGGGCGACCCCCCTTCGAGATCACACCGTCACCAGGGAGGAGTTTCAATCCGCGCCCCCGCACGGGGGGCGACGACATCTTGCAAATTATCATGCTCACTTACCTCGTTTCAATCCGCGCCCCCGCACGGGGGGCGACCACAAAAAAGTCATTTGCATCACCATATCCAGGTGTTTCAATCCGCGCCCCCGCACGGGGGGCGACCGTTCAAAAACGTTACTTGGATTCGACCGAAAATGTTTCAATCCGCGCCCCCGCACGGGGGGCGACAAGCTGTTATCAACGGGAAGCGGTATGATACTGAGTTTCAATCCGCGCCCCCGCACGGGGGGCGACACACCGTTGGGTGGAAATGAGGTGGCGGGGGGGGTTTCAATCCGCGCCCCCGCACGGGGGGCGACTAATCCCATCATTTTGCATCAAATAATCATGTAAGTTTCAATCCGCGCCCCCGCACGGGGGGCGACTTATGGTACGCAAAATGTTATATTGCGTGCAAAAGTTTCAATCCGCGCCCCCGCACGGGGGGCGACTCCAGCAAGGATGATTAATGCTCAACTTCAATTGTTTCAATCCGCGCCCCCGCACGGGGGGCGACTTTTCGCTTATGCATCCATTCTTGGATGCAAAGGCGTTTCAATCCGCGCCCCCGCACGGGGGGCGACCGCCTGGACTGCCGCCAGGGCCGCACAATTAGTGTTTCAATCCGCGCCCCCGCACGGGGGGCGACATCGGTACGCGAATCCCTTCAGTCTTAATGATCTGTTTCAATCCGCGCCCCCGCACGGGGGGCGACGATTCGGCGGCCTTCTGAGAGACAAATATATAGGTTTCAATCCGCGCCCCCGCACGGGGGGCGACGCTTCCAGGGCCATCCGTTTTTTTGCCTCCACCTGTTTCAATCCGCGCCCCCGCACGGGGGGCGACCCGTAAGGTCTTGGCTGTGATCAATACCCTTGCGTTTCAATCCGCGCCCCCGCACGGGGGGCGACCAGAGATCAAGGAGCACTTCCCCCGGTCTTGTTGTTTCAATCCGCGCCCCCGCACGGGGGGCGACTAGACCTTGATACCAAATCGGCCCTCTGTTGCAAGTTTCAATCCGCGCCCCCGCACGGGGGGCGACCGTCCAACCGTAGGGAGGACGCCACCGTGGGTGGGTTTCAATCCGCGCCCCCGCACGGGGGGCGACCCGTTGCTGCTTCCATTACCGCTTCCATGCTCTCGTTTCAATCCGCGCCCCCGCACGGGGGGCGACTTTCCCATGGGGCGAGGGGGATCTTGCCGATCACGTTTCAATCCGCGCCCCCGCACGGGGGGCGACTTTGGATCGCGCCATGTGGCGCGCTGTGCCTGGCGTTTCAATCCGCGCCCCCGCACGGGGGGCGACAAGCAGATTGCGGCAAGCGACCTGCGTGTTTACGTTTCAATCCGCGCCCCCGCACGGGGGGCGACAATCTTTGATCACATTGACGCAATGTTTTGATATGTTTCAATCCGCGCCCCCGCACGGGGGGCGACACGAGCTGGCGCATAGGTACAGCTTATCCTGGCGTTTCAATCCGCG
Organism: Magnetococcales bacterium; assembly: GCA_015228815.1. NCBI lineage: Bacteria > Pseudomonadati > Pseudomonadota > Magnetococcia > Magnetococcales > Magnetococcales bacterium. The sequence goes on from JADGCV010000021.1 coordinate 3,662, forward strand.
CCCCCGCACGGGGGGCGACGACCGATCGACTGGCAAGTACGATTGATCATCCAAGTTTCAATCCGCGCCCCCGCACGGGGGGCGACATGCCGTGGCGGGCAAATCCGGGTGCCATGGGAGTTTCAATCCGCGCCCCCGCACGGGGGGCGACCAGTTATTTGAATACGCCAGTATCTCTTTACAGGTTTCAATCCGCGCCCCCGCACGGGGGGCGACTAGGACCGGGCAGTCCGTTCAAGGTCCGCGACGGTTTCAATCCGCGCCCCCGCACGGGGGGCGACGGCGGGATTGCCGCCAAGACCGGTCACGACATTTGTTTCAATCCGCGCCCCCGCACGGGGGGCGACAAGGGTCTCGCCAAGGCCGTCACCTACGATGGCGTTTCAATCCGCGCCCCCGCACGGGGGGCGACCTGGCCAAGCTGGCCGAAAGGAGGTTCGCTGAGGGTTTCAATCCGCGCCCCCGCACGGGGGGCGACCTTTTCCAGTCCGCCTTGCCGGTGGTGACAAACTGTTTCAATCCGCGCCCCCGCACGGGGGGCGACGATAGGAGTGACAGGTCAACGTGCCGCTGCCGTAGTTTCAATCCGCGCCCCCGCACGGGGGGCGACATCCAGGCCGACCCGGATCCAATTCGAGGTAAATGTTTCAATCCGCGCCCCCGCACGGGGGGCGACTGCCTTAAATCGTATCAATAGTCGTGAGGAAGCGGTTTCAATCCGCGCCCCCGCACGGGGGGCGACCAGGGTGAGTGTGGTCTTTTCTCACCAAGAGTGGGTTTCAATCCGCGCCCCCGCACGGGGGGCGACTCCATTACTTTATTTTCTTTTTTTGGATCTTGCGTTTCAATCCGCGCCCCCGCACGGGGGGCGACCGCCTGGGGCAGGACGTCGTCCGGGTGGACGAGGTTTCAATCCGCGCCCCCGCACGGGGGGCGACCATTGATGTTGGCGTCGTTGCCAGGACAGACGTGTTTCAATCCGCGCCCCCGCACGGGGGGCGACCATCGAAGGAGAGGCTGAAAGGGCAAAAGCAAAGGTTTCAATCCGCGCCCCCGCACGGGGGGCGACTACATGTTGCGGTTAATGTCGGGGTAAATTCTGCGTTTCAATCCGCGCCCCCGCACGGGGGGCGACGTTCTCCGACCGCGGAGAGCCTTCCCGCAAGAGGTTTCAATCCGCGCCCCCGCACGGGGGGCGACTAGTCATTTATTGTCTCTCTCAGATATGATAGAGGTTTCAATCCGCGCCCCCGCACGGGGGGCGACTCTCCCTGCCGCGTCACGGCGGCAGGTCAATCCTGTTTCAATCCGCGCCCCCGCACGGGGGGCGACCTTCCTGGCGCGACATTTGATAAAAAAACAAAAGTTTCAATCCGCGCCCCCGCACGGGGGGCGACTGCTCCATTGTAACTACAATGGAATGAAAAACATTTCAAGGCTATTTGCGCGAACCCTTGATAATGAGGTGATTGTTGTAGCGAAAATTTTTCCTTATTATTTATTATCAATCAGATACGATAAACATAAAGATGATGTGCAATATGTACGCTAATGGTTCGCGACGAGTCATGCTTATACGATCAGAGGACCCTCAATATTGAATGAGGGTTTTGCACCAATATGCTCAACGCGAGATTCCCAGTTATTACCAAGATTATAGAAACGGAGGCTGTCTTTTTTGGGATTGATCAATTTTGTCAGGTCATTTTTCAGTGTCACATACTGAGCTGGGTCTACTTTGCACTCAAAAACAGAGTTTTGGACACGTTGTCCGTAGTCGAGACACTTTTTTGCCACGTGTCGTAGGCGTCGTTGGCCGCCAACATCTGAAGTGGAGACATCGTAGGCGATAAGCAAATACATTTTGTGTTTCCTATTTCCAGAGGAAGGCGGGATAGAGGTCCAAATCACCACGGAGATGACGGGCAAGAAGCCGGGCCTGAATGTGTGGCAAGAGACCGACTTCCATTTTTTCATTGAGAAATGGATGCGTCAGTGATTCGCGCTTGCGTTCCTGCCAGGCGACCAGAACCTTTTTACGAGCCTCATCTTTGAGCAAAACGGCTCCGTTTTCATGGTGGTCAAAATCGTTGGCGGTTATCTGTTTGCGATTGAACAGTCCGAGAACCAATCGATCTGCCAGAAAAGGGCGAAACTCTTCCATCAAATCGAGTGCCAGGGAGGGACGACCGGGTCGATCCCTATGTAGAAATCCTACGGCGGCGTCCAATCCACAAGCCTCCAGGGCAGAACGACAGTCATGGGCGAGGAGGGAGTAGGAGAATGATAGCAATGCGTTGACCGGATCACGTGGTGGACGACGGTTGCGTCCATTCAAAACAAGGGTGGGATCCTCTGTCGTCAACATATGGGAAAAAGCCCCAAAATAAACGACAGCCGCATCTCCCTCGATTCCGATCAGTGATTCCCGATCTTCTGTACGCTCGGCACTGCCAACGGATTGTTTCAGAAGCTTGACGGCGTCCTGGATGTGATCATTCCCCAATCCATTCGGACGATCTCGCAGCGTCCGTTGCAATGAAGATCGGGAATTTGCGATTTTGGCAAGGATGAACTGTCGCGCAATGAGCAACGAAGCGTCACTCCGATCGGCACGACGATATTGCTCTCGCCGAAGCAAGACATTTCCCGGAGTAAACCCACTGACAGCCGCCAGAAAACGACCATGGGGGGTGCAGAAAGACAAGGTTACCCCCGATTCGGCGCAGGCAGCCATAAGATGCGAAGATGCCGAAATATCCCATCCCAGGCAGAGGATTCCATCGAGATTGTGCAGGGGAGCACGCAGTAACACTTCCCCATTCAATCGAACTTCGACGGTCTCTCCCGACTTGCCAAGCCACGATCCCTCACGAGTGACAAACAGAGTGTTCAGATAGTGTGTCATGGGTCATGATCCAACATGTGACGCAAACCCTTCCGAAACCAAAGAGAAGCCTGTTCCTCTCGCCCCTCCCGACGGGGAAGACACAATTCCAACAGCGAACAGGCACGACAACGTTTGGCAAGATACCGCTCCGGTGGGGTCACCCCTTCGAAAAAGAGTTTTTTGACCCCATTGATGGCAACAAGGGTGGTGTTACGCAATTCGGCGGAAATGGTTACCGGAAGGCGATGCCGGGTCTCGCCATAAAAAAGCGTCCCCTCGGTGATGGAAATTCCCAGCATCTCCTCCAAACACAAAACCTGGGCGCAAAGTTGTACCGTATCGGCCTCATGAACCTTTGGCCGCCCCCGTTTGTATTCGATGGGAATCACGGCACTCCAAGGTCCACGTCGCGACCGTCCCAATGGTATCCATTCGACGCAATCACATTGGCCACCGATTCCCAACTTTTCCGAGAACACAGGCATGCCGTGACGGAGGATGACGCCGGGACGGCGTTCCACCGTTTGTTCATGGACACGTTCGTGAAGTACGCCACCTTCCGCCGTCCAACGATTTTCAGCCCAAAGCCGCTCCAGATGGATCAATGCACATTGGCGCGGGCAAAACAGAAAATGTTGCAGGGCTGAAATGGGAACATTCGTTCCCATTTCATCATTGCTGCCCATGGATCTACAACCGACGCACCAAGGTCACCTTGCCATTCTCGGTGACCTGCAGACGGTCGCCGACATGGATTTTTTCCTCCAAAGGCTTGCCATCCAGAAGAATCTGATAGTCGGAGAAGGAACGAGACGGTCTGTCGGCAGCCAAACGTTCCGGATTCGCCACCACCGTCACACGGTCAAACAACACATGGGCAGGCGCGTTGCCCATGGGGGTCTCGTGCCGAAAGATCAGTAGTGCCCGAGGTGTCATTTCACCGCGCGCCGCCGAGCGATCATGCTCGAACATTTCTTCCAGGGATTGCCAGAGCAATTCGACGTCGGCATCGGAAAAACCTGTCTGCGCCGCCAGGGGAGCACTGACAAATCCATGGGTCCGATACAAACCATAGGGAATGGTGAATTTTCGTCCCATGGTACGGTTGTCGCCACCTTGCTTTTCTGCCTCTTCCTTGGTGGTGACCGCCATACGGGTGATGCTGTGTTCCGCAGTGATGACCGGATCGATGCTCCGTCCGAAGGTGAATTGCACCGGACCACGTACTTGACCGCAGTTGACTCCGGTGGTCATGACCGCTCCAAAAGCGCGTACATCATAAAAGTTCCCGCACATCCATCTTTTGGCCTTTTCGACATCGTCACCACCACCCTTGCGTTTTCCCTTCTCGCCCTCCAGAGGAAACCCGCAGGCGATATAGGCCCGTTCATGTTGCTGGTTCAAAATGGCCTTTTCACGTACATAGATTTCATATCCCTGGGGATTTTCTTTCCCACCCTGACTGTGATCGATACCATGGGACAGCTGGACATAGTTGCGAATTTTGCGTTTGAGACAGACATCGGTCACCAGTCCATGACCGGTTTCGGCATCCACTCGGGGCAGATTGCCAGCGTCCGGATCACCGTTGGGATTGCCGTCGCGGACGTCGAAAAGATAGATGAAATCATATCTGTTATTCATTCATTGCTCCCTTGTTTCGCTTCATTGCGGGTAAAAAATGATTGACGTTGATGGTAATAGCCGATGGCAAAGGCTCCCTGTTCCTCAAGAGACAAACTTTTTGGTATCTTGTCGATACCGTTCATGATTTCCTGGATCAATCGTTCACGATTGATTTTGGCGCCAGGATTCAATTTGGCCAGGTGGTGTTGATAGGTTCGCAACAACCTTGGCATGACCGCTCCCGGCGTGGCGGAAGCGGCGCCAAAGAAACGGTCGCGTATGGTGGCATTGATCCCGGGAAGGGCCTCTTCCTGGGTTTTTTCCAGGGCGGCAAAGAGACGTCCCATGCGGTAAGAGGGTTCGGTACGTTCGGAATCGAGACTCACAGGTGGTTCTCCTTGGTAATGAGCGGATCGAGTCAGCCAAGCCTTCAGCATGGCCGCACGACAATAATTGATCACACGATCGGCACGAATGCGGCGGATCAGGGCGGCGGCCAGAGCGTTGGGATAGGGACCTCCTCCAAGAATGGCACGCAACAGGGCGCCGCCCAACAAGGGAGGAATATCCTTTGTATCACGCACGGTTTCCCGCAAGATTCTCCAGACGGGAATGAACTCGGGGTCAGGATGTTTGCTGTCAGGACCGTGCTGTACCGCAATTTTCAGTGCGGAATAATGGTCGCGAAGACACTCTATGAAAGAGCCAAGCGTCGAAACGTTCCAAAAACGGACAGACATGCGTCCGGCGTTGGGTGAGAGTCCCAACAGGTAGAACGGGGTCATCGGGTCGTCTCCGATGACGTTCAAATTGCCGCTGCCATGCCGCAGGGCCATCAGAAACCCTTCCATATGACGAAGGGTCTCGACATCCTGTGCGTCATCTTGTCGGTTTCCTCCCGCGCCATCGGTAAAGAAACCGGCCAGCAGATCTTCGCTAACGGTTTTCTGTCCTGTCCACAGGGCCACCGTGTCTCCTGCCAGGGAAAAACGATGCCGTCCCTTTCGCGGTCCATCCAGAAGGGCATTGATGGCCGTGCAGTAGCGAAAGGCCGCATGTTGTGACACCGGTGCGTTGAAACTTTGTTCCTTGGCATAGGAGGTGAAGGTTTCGTCGTTGAACGAAACCAGGGGGGCCCCGGCAGACTGGGTTCCGTGGACCCCCTTGATTTTGGGTTCGTGCAGGCGCGCCATGGACTGATCGGGCAAACCGCTGATCAGACACATCCCCCGGACATTTTCCTTGTCGCCCTCTTCAGGAACCGATCCCGGCAGATTTCGGCGCCACCATGCCTGAATGATCGGGCGGTCGTGAACATATTCCAGCGCCCCCTGGAGTCGAAAGACGCCAAAACCGGTGTTCAATTCCGCCAGATGAGGAAAGTCAACGCCACGTTCGGGACTCCAGGATTCCAGAAAGCGACAGACGGCGGAAAATCCCGGATCGGCAATCTGTTGTTCAAGTTCCAGATGGTGTTTGCGAAACGCCGCGAAACAGGCCCGGGTCCGTTCCGGTTTGTCCTTGGTGTCATAACCCAGAAGATATGTTGCATTGTTCCAGAGAAAACCGGGATGAATGCCGCTGCCGGATGGTTTGGCCTGTCCCGGAACAATCCGCGGTTTTGCGGTCATGGCCTGTTTGCTTTTGCCATTTTTCAAGGGAATCGTGATCTCTTCACGCTCATCCTGGATGGAGTTCAGTGTTCCGTCCTCGGTCAGGATGACGGAAAAAGTCAATTTTTGCTGGCTGAACCCCGGTTCGGCCACCCCATATTCCGGTTCGCGGGCCAGCCGGTCATAAAGATGATACAAGGATTGCAGAATCATCGTCCGTACTCCTGGCAGGGGGTCGCCAGGCATGCGGCCAGATCGATGACACCATCCACCATGTGGGCACGGAAAAATCGTGGGACGCACCGTTCGGTGCAGCAATGCCGCCATCCCTGATCCTTCCGTGCGTCATGGACCAGGTCGTGAAGCATGAAGCCCAGATCTTTCGAACCTTTTAATTCCTCGGGCAATTCATTGGTCCAGGCTTCGAATTCTCCCGGTTGTGCCGGACGAACGTGGGCAGAAAACTCCCGGCATCCCAGGTAGGGACGATGAAAACAGGATCCCTGTTGCAACCGTCGGCGTGCCGTATCCAGGTGTTTGGCGACCGGTTCGGCAGAAAGATCGCCGTTGCGTTCCCGTGGATCCAGCACTTCAATGTGCGCTTCGATGCCGTAACGAACATCCGTCAAGATCAACCCTGCCCGCTGCTGGCGATTGTCTTCAATAGTAATTCCCAGGTGAACCTTGCCACCCCCCATGGCCTGTTTGATCTTGGGGATGGAAACCTTGTGTGGATCCCCCACTTCGTTGCGGCGTATGTTGGTGAAACGGATCGGACGCAAAACCCGGATGCGGTCCACAACCCAACGCATCTGCGGCTTCCAGTAGATCGCCTCCAGAATACCCCGGGCCCCGGATGGCGTCATGACATCGTAGGAAACCCGCTCCACCTTCATTTCCGGTCGCGTCCAACAGGCATAATCGCCCCAGACAACCAGTTGCACTCCATAATTCATGGCCTGGATGCCTCCTTCTTCCAGTTGTTTTCCCTAACCGATCAATCGCGCCGGATCGATGGGTCCCTTGACACTATTTTTCAAACCTGTAAATGCGTCATAGTCATGTCCCGGATGCGTCAGAATGAAAAACCGACCGTGCAACGGTTCCGGGTCGATCATCGCATGTTGAATCATCTGGGCGAACTCCCACTCGGGAACGGTGACAATATAACGTTGTAACGTGCGACTGGCCTTCGCAATGAATTCCCTGGCAGGTTTTTGAATCTTTCTCAATGTTTCCACAAGAGTTTCTGACCGATCATCCCAGGGGATGATGATCGGACGTTGTCCGTCGTCAATAAGGCGAAAACGTTCGGCAGCGGTTTTGAATTGGAAGGGAAACAGGGATTCCGGGCAACTGCCCAGTTTGAACAGTTGCATGATGTCTCCCTTGTCCCAGTCATGAGTGCCCTGAGCATTCCAATAATGGAGGCGAAAATAATGGTCGATGGCCTTCAAACCAAGAGGGTCGTTGCCATATTGGGGCAGTTCGATGATTTCACGGGTCAAATCCGCGGTTTTCCGTTGTTCTCCTGCCGGGATGTGTTGTTTTTCATGCGGTACGAAGATGAACAGGTTGCCGGTTCTGGCACGGCCTTCGCGATTGCATCGCCCCGCGGCCTGCACCAAGGAAGGGAGGGAAGCCATGGCGCGCCAGATCACGGGAAAATCCAGATCGACCCCTGCTTCCACCAATTGGGTGGAAACCACCCGGCACTCCTGTTCTGCTTTGAGCCGCGCTCGAATTTCATTCAAGACGGTGGTTCGATGCTGGGGACACATGCGGGCACTCAGATGCAGGCAATGATCGGAAACCTTGTCCAGGACATCGAACAATTCCCGGGCATGACGGCGGGTATTGACAATGATCATCCCCTGTTTGACGCCAGCCAGTTGTCCAGCCAGATCGTGGTCCGTCACCGGTTGCGTGCAATAATGGACCTGAACCCTTTTGAGGGCGGTGAACAATGTTTCAGGGTTGGAAACAAGTTCCCGCATGTCCACCAGGCCAATGGGAAAATCGGAACGCCGTCCCAGGGCGGGTTGGGTCGCGGTGCAGGAAACCACCGAGCACCCATAGCGGGCAGTCAATTCTTTCAGAACTTCGAGCGCGGGTCGCAACAAGGTGACGGGCAGGGACTGGGACTCGTCGAGGATGATCACCGAGCCGGCGATGCGATGCAGTTTGCGGCAACGCCCGGGACGATGGGCGAACAGCGATTCAAAAAACTGAACATTCGTGGTCACGATTACGGGTGCGTCCCAGTTTTCCGCGGATAAACGGGTATGTTGTGTCTTTGGATCGTCCACATCCAGGTTGGCATGATGTTCCAAGACGATTTCAGGTCCCAAAGCGGCCAATGCCTCCCGAAACCGATCAGCGGTTTGTTCGATGATGCTGGTAAAGGGAATGACATAGATGACCCGGCGCAAGTCATGGTGGGCGGCATGACGAAGGGCAAACGAAAGTGAGGAAAATGTTTTTCCGCCACCGGTGGGAACGGTCAGGGAAAAGAATCCCGTTTCGTCTTCCGCTCTGGCACGGCAGGCGCGGAGAACATCATGACGATGGCGATGTACCTGGGTTTCTGCCTCCGGAAACCTCGCCGCCAGCCATTCATCAAGAGTCTTCGACAATCGCGCCATCCCCGGTCCTTCGCTGGGACGTTGCGCTGCCTTGTCGGGAGACATGAAGCGTTCCGTGGCCAGGAAATCGGCATCGGTAAGACAGGAAAAAAGCATGCGAATGAACAATGCCGCAGCAAATCCATCCCGTGGCAGGGGAAAAGATTTTGCGGAAAATTGCATGATCTTAAGAACTTCGCCAGGGGCACATGATCGCCATTCCTGATCGATGGTTTTGCGCAACCTGTATTTGAGGGCCGATTCCGAAGATTGAGAATCCCAATCCGCAAGACCCGCATGATGACCGGCGACAACATAGGCCAGAATCAGTCCCAGAGGTCCAAGCATCTCCACCGCATAGTGTGCCCCGGCAGTGGAATGATCGACTCGTCCCAGGTCCGAGGCATGACAGTCCGGATCGGTTGCCCTGTGCAGGTAGGTTTGAAAGGCCTGAGTGAATTTGCCCAGGTCATGCCATCGTCCGGCAATACCGCCAATTTTACGGGCAAAAGTTCGCAGTTCGGTCCTGTGTTCCGGAAACATCCGTTCCGCAAACACTGCCGTCATGGCTTCGACCTGGTTGGCGTGTCCATGGGGATGTTCCCACAAGGGGTCGTCTATATATCTTTTATCTTCAGATTCTGCCGTCCGTCGATGTGCAATATGAATTATCATTGATTTTAATAATCATTTTCTGTTGATGTTGCGTAATGCTATCAAGAATGATAGTATCAATCAAGGATCATTTGGAAAATGAATCGTTTCATAGTGCATGAAATAGGCGCGATGAAAATCAATGATCAGAACTGGAACGCGACGAATGATCAACTGTTATGATGATTTTTTTTCGAGACCGGTTTGTCCGGGCCATCATCATCCTGGGAAAACCACTGGGAGAATAGATCGAGAAGGGGAATATCGCTGCTTTCTTCGAGGATTGCGCCAAAATGCAATGCCAGCCAGTTTTCTTCCAGGGAAAGGGGAAGATGAAAGAATCCTTCACCGATGATCCGATCCCTGAGTGTGGCCATCAAACCTGAATCGCCAAGGTTGCGGGTGATTGTCAGGGCGTCTTCGGAAATCTCGACCCCCTCCATGTTCCCGATTCTTTTTCGCGCCGTTCCGAACAGGTGATCCATCATGCGAATGGAAAAGGAGATCGGCGCGGAATCATGCTGAAATTCCATTCCCGACTTTTGTCCGCCAAACAATTTCAGACGCAATTTGAATGTATCGCCATCAATCCGCATCCATTCCGGAATCATGCGGATCAAGACACGGGTATTTTTGGGTCCAGACAGCAGGAAACCATAATGATCGTCATGAAAAGTCATCTCGACCAGGGACGCATCCTTCATGGAGCGTGCCGCCCGGCGCGCTGCCCGTTCGACAAGTTGTGGCGACATCATGACAACGCCACCCGCTTTCCGGAACCGGATCGGCAGAAACGGTCCCGCCTTCTCCAGTGCCTTCCGGGCGCCAAACAGCAGAATCGACTTGAACAGATTGGTTCCAATCATTTCCACGCTCCATGGCTTCGGCCCCATGGTATCCCAAAGTGTATCTCCATTCGAACGTATCTGCCGCCACAACTCATTGAGTCGCCGGGACCGGGGCCGCGGCGCCGGAAGTTGATCCCGACCATGGATCGGTCGCCTTCAGCAATGATTCCATGGATCCCGTCCAATGACTCGTTGAACGCAGACATTCCTCCAGAATACCTTTTTCCTCCACGATTTTTTTGTCGAATACGTCCAGCGATGAATGCAATTCCTCCACCCGTGGCAATTGCTGTTCGTTGGGTTGTCTGAGTTCGACGATCGTTTGCCCACCACGAAGCCCAAGATCGATCAGCTCATCAATTCTTCCGCGAATCTCCTTCACGGTTTCAGTATCGTTGCCAACCTTTCCCTGGTGATGCTCCAAAAGTTCCGCCACAAGTTCCGCTTCTTCCGCGCTCTTTTGGGCATGCTCCCTGATGTCATCGGTAAAGACGGAAAATCCCCGGGTTGCCTCGTTGCGAAACGCCTCGGCGGAGGCGTGGGTCGTCAACATGTTGATTTGCATCAACCGGTTCTTGAGCGAACGAATCACCTTGACCGTCTCCCGACTGGCGATCAAGGCTTCCCGCGCTTCACGGTCGAGAACGGTGATCTTCTTTTCCGCCTGCCGCAGCAGACCCTCCCGATGATTCAGTTGTTCCTGGAAGCCACGAGCCGTGGCAATGTTGTCCTCGATCATCCTTTGAATGGCGTTCAGATGTTTCCCCATCCCGACGATCCATCCGGATTGTTGCCGCTTCTGGTCGTGAACCACCTGGACCATCTGTTCCATGCGCCGAATCGTCGGCAGAACCCCGCGGATCGTTTCTTCAACCTGTCCCGACAGGGTTCGATACTCCGTCTCCCGGGCCAACGCCCGTCTTTCGTGAATCCGTTCAATGAGAATGCCAAGAAAAAACAAGACCGCAAGCAGAGAAAAAATAATTGAAACCAATATCTTGTAAAAAGAAATCCTGGCAGAGGCGGTATCGGCGACCAGGGTTTGCGACAATCCCTCGATCTGTTCAATCCCATCCTTGATCTTGTTTTCCAGGCGGTTGGTCTCGTCTTCCATGGCCGAAAGGCTCTTGGCAAGCGAAGCCACCTGTCGCGCTTCCTCCTCCTCGATGGCCACATGGTCCCCATTCTTCATCAATTCCGGTTTCATCAGGAATTCATACTGATAGATGCCACGAATCAGGGTGGCGGCAAGATGTTCGAAATCACCATGGAGTTTCTCGATTTCCTTGAGGGTGGTCTTGATGGCATCCACGGCCCGCATCCGCTCGGGATCTCCTTCCCGCTCCAGCCTTCGCTGCGTTATGTTGCGTCCCTCCAACAGGGTATCGCCAATTCTTTTTCCATATTGAATGAATGAATCATTGGCCAGCTCGAATTTTTCCCGATTCCCGATCCTGGCGTTCAAGAGCACTTTGTTGAATTCGATGCCCTGACCCAAATGCTCGCGGGCAGCCACGCCGATGATCCGCGACAAAGGAAGATCCAGTCCTCCCAACCGGTTCAGGGTGTCGGTCCATTCCTCCGCCGCCATCAGGGCAATGGTCAACACCGCCAGCACCGGAAGCGCCACGGCAAAGAATAGAATTTGCAGATGATGGGTAAATCTTAATTTTTCGAGCATGGATGCCAGAAATCCCAGGGTTACCGGAACAAATGGATGATCGCTCCGAGCATGAGCACCGGATAGAGCACGATGGAGGCAATATCGATCCTGTTGGCCATGATCTTGTTGCCATGGATGAAAAAAGAACTGGTAACAACAGTTTCAATAATTGTCAGAAAAATAAGATAGTAGGTCATCATGAAAAAAATATCCGCACGAACCAGATAACCAACATCAATCTTGTTGACATTGTGAAAGGACATGGCCGTCAGCAATGCCAATATGCCTAATGAAAACCGGGAGCCAACATATTCATAGTTGACGAAAAACTGACTGTAGGCCATCAATACCATGACCAGCAGCGGAAGTAATTTGACAGTGTATTGTTCCCAGTTTCTCCGCAACAATATGTGATAATCAAATTGCGAGTGTTCCATCTCGAACAGTTTTTTCTTGTATTTTGGATTCCGATAGCTCCAGATGGTATCCTTCTCTCCGGTGAACTGAAAATGTTTGACGTCGGTCCATGATTTCAGACTTAGATCGTTGCGCAAAAATGAATCATCGGCAATATCGGTCACCAGGATCAGGTCTTCCTTGACCTGCACCTTGGGTTTGATGCGGATTTGCAGTTCCTGTTCGTCGAAGGGATACTCTTGAAGCGGAAAGATTCCTTCCATCTGGGCAGAGACATCATAGGAAATAAAATTAAAATTATTCTCCGGATCAAAATATTTTTCCCGAATCTGCGCTGAAAGAACCTTGCCATAGGTCATTTCAAAATTCAGCTTGGCATTCCAGGTGGGATCCCATCGAAACCAGAGCAGAAAGTCGGCGGTGAATGAACCGCCAATGGGGTCGAAATCTTTGATTTCCTTGACATGGAGTCCGGTGAAGACAACCGTCGTTCTCTTGACGAACCGGCCATTCATCATGAAGGCGTTACTCTTGGCGCCACGCGCCTTGACAAGTTCGGGATACCTGGCATTGCTGAATTGAAAGCGGGCAGGGGCATGGCGACCCTCCTTGACCTGGCCGATCGCGATCCGTTTTCGCGAGGCCCCCTCCTCATTGAAATAAATGGGGCCGGTAATGCTTTCGACCGCATCTTCCTCATCGAGAATCTTGGACAGAACCGTTCGTATCGCCACCCGGTCGGCCCCACCTTTTCTGATCGCATGGGCGAACAGCATGACCGCTTCATAGGCGTGCGTGGCCACCCAGTCGGGATTGGTCTGAAAGGTTTGCACAAAATCATCCTGGTAGCGCTTCGCTTTTTCCCCAAGAAGATTGGGAAGAAATGGGGTGACGGCATAGACATCCTCGGAGTAGATCCCCGCCAGCCTGATAAAATGAGGACCACCAAGGCTTTCCCCGCCAATAAACTCGCATTTCAACCCCTTGTTCTTGATATATTTGATGACGTGTGCCGCGTTGGTATAGTTCATCGCCAGAAAAACGGCGCTCGCCTGTCCGAGCGCGCCCAAACCCCTTTCGAGCGGATCGGGATCAAATTTTTCCGGATTGATGGCAATATCGGCAACCGGTTCCACGGCGTTTATTTTCAATTCTTTTATAAAATAGTCACGCAGTGACTCTCCATACAAATTGCTGGTATTTATTATTGCTATTTTGTTTTGGTCAAGACCATGCAATACATAGTTTGCCAGAAATACCGCCTGATAAAAGTCATCGGGGATCAGACTGAAATTTCCAGGATACAGGGCGGTTACCTTGGGATTGGTCGCCGACGGGGTGATCAACGGTATTTTCAGTGCATCGTAGATCGGACTGGCTTCGAGTGTCGCGTTGCTGAAATAATGGCCAACGACGCCGAGAAGATTTGCATTTCGGGCAAGATGTTCCGCCGCCTTGTGAACGCCTTGATTGTCGGCAAGGTTGCTCTGGTCATCTTCGATGCGGGCTTCAAGGGTGATGGGTCCCAGTTCACCACTCTGGTTGACATGGGTGATCGCCAGTTCCACCCCCCGACGCATCGATATTCCGACCTCCGAGAAGGGTCCCGACATCGGTCCCGCCAGACCAATGAGGAAAATCTGCTTTCTCCCACCGTGGAACAGCGTGCCATAAATCAGGCTTCCCGTCAGAACCACGACCAACAGCAGCAGCAGATAGACCCTCCGTCGGGACCCCTTCATGCGCTTCGCCTCCTCAATGAATGGGGGCGGGGATGTTGAAATCATGCGGCGACGGTGTCACGACCGGGGGGCGGTCAAGGATGCCGCCTCCGTCCTCCGGGTCGAATTCATGGACGGGACCACCTCCCTCCAGGGTGAAACCGTTCACCGATGGCATTGGAACATCATCCGGTTCCACCTCACGGGAAAAATCGCCGCCGCTGCCAATATCCCCAGGGGATCTTTTCGTTCCAAATGGTTCAAGTTCGCCACCTCGCGGTTCGGTCGCCAATACGGACGCCCCCTGGGCATGGGATTCCAGGCCAACGATCAAAACCAACCAGGCCATCACGGTAGCCAGTGACACTGCAATCCGATGAACCGTTTTTTTTTCCATGGAAACCATCACCAGACCGCCCGTGTATCCGGATGGATGCGGTTACCCATCCCATGAAGTTGGTTTCGGATGTTTGCCATCAAACTTGAGCCAAAGCTGAAAGGACACATGGGGAAGGAAGCGAGGAGGGGCCGTTCCCAATCCGGGAAAAAAAAGAAAATGCGCGAATTGCGGTTGACCGGCGGAATTCATTCCCGGAAAATGACCGTGGCGAAGGCGATGCCGTTCAAGGTCCTCTCCCGTGTGGCAGCATCAGAAAGGCATCGCTCCTCGCCATTGACGAAAGTCTGGCTTGATCCATATCCGTTTTTTCCATTGCGGCTTGAAGTGAACCAGGACGAACAAGGTCCGGAAAGGGCTCCTTGACGATGCGCCAGGAGCAGTGAATCGATCTCATGAACCGATCAGGAAACCAGGACGCCATGCGGGCCAAACGACGTCTTTTTCTTTCCTTGACCCTTCTGGTCGTCTGCGGCGCCCTGGGGGCATTGATCTGGACCTCCTTTTCGGGTTCGCTGGTCTATTTCCACACCCCCACGGAAATCCGTGAAACCGGCGCCGCCAAGGCGGGACAGAAGGTACGGATCGGCGGCATGGTCCAGGAGGGTTCGCTCGTCAAGGAACCGGGAACGCTCAAGATTCGCTTTCTTGTCACCGATGGACAGAATACGGTACCCGTCCTTTATGACGGCATGACGCCCGACCTGTTTCGCGAAGGGCAGGGGGTTGTCGTCGAAGGTCCGTGGCGACCGGGCGAGGCATTGATCGCCTCCAGCATCCTGGCCAAACACTCCGAGGATTACATCCCGGTCGAAATGACCCCCGAAGGGATCGCCAAATCCAAGGAATCGCTGCTGCGCTCACTTCAATGACCGTACCGTCCATCCGTTTGACCACGTTGCGGACGTCACCGTCATCTTGTCGTCCCTCCCAGGCAGCCAGGAAAGACCATGTGGATTGAAATCGCCCATTTTGCCACGATCATCGCCCTCCTGCTGCTGCTTGTGCAAACGATCGCTCCCATCGTCGGCGTCGGTCTGGGACGTCCCGTCTGGATTCGGGTGGCTCGCCAGGCATCCTTCACCACGGCTTTTCTTCTGACTCTGGCCATCGTTGGTGTCGTCGTTTCCTTCCTGAATCATGACTTCTCCGTCAAGTACGTCGCAGAGCATGCCTCGCGCAGCTTGCCGCTTTTTTATCTGACGACCGCGCTTTGGGGCGGGCATGAAGGTTCATTGCTGTTTTGGGCCTGGTTGATGGCGCTCTTTTCGGCCCTGGCTGTCGCCTGGCACTGGTCCACCCACCCCCGCTCGATCCCCTGGGTATTGTCGATCCTCGGGGCGTTGGGTTTTGGTTTTCTGGTACTGGTGCTCTTTCTTTCCAGCCCCTTCGAAAGGCTTGCCGAACCCCCGTTCGATGGCCGCGATCTCAACCCGCTGCTCCAGGATCCGGGCATGGTGTTCCACCCACCTTTTCTCTATATGGGTTACGTCGGTTTCGCCATTCCGTTCGCCTTTGCCATCGCCGCCCTGATCAATGGCCGGATCACCGATGAATGGATCCTGGCCACCCGGCGCTGGACCCTTTTTTCATGGGCCATGCTGACTACCGGTATCGTTTTTGGCGCCTATTGGGCCTACTACGAACTGGGCTGGGGGGGCTATTGGGCCTGGGATCCGGTGGAAAACGCCTCCTTCATGCCGTGGCTCGTTGGCACGGCGCTGATCCATTCGGTCATGGTTCAGGAACGGCGCCGCATGTTCAAAACCTGGAATCTGTTCCTGATCATCACCACCTTCGCACTGTCGCTCCTCGGGACCTTCCTGGTCCGATCCGGGGTGCTTTCATCGGTTCATGCCTTCGCCTCCGATCCTGGTCGGGGCGTCACGATTCTCATCTTCATGGCCGTGGTGCTGCTTTTTTCCTTCGGACTTCTTGTTCTGCGCGCCGACCGCCTCCGTGGCGAAGTCCATCTCGAAAGCCCCTTCTCCATGGAAGCCGCCTTTCTCTTCAACAACCTGTTCCTGGTCATCGCCGGATTGACCGTCCTTCTGGGTACCCTGTACCCCCTCGCGGTCGAAACCCTGGGAAACGCCAAGGTCACGGTCGGGGCTCCTTATTATAACAAGGTCTTCATCCCCATCATGTTGGGTATCCTGATTCTCATGGGTTTGGGACCACTGCTCGTCTGGCGCGGCGACAAGGGATCCCGGCTGCTGCGAACTCTGATGCTTCCGGTCGTCAGCGGCATCGCGGGAATGGGCCTGGCCTTTCTGGTCTTCGCCATCGATCATCCCTATGGCGTGGCGACTGTCGGTCTGGCTTTTTTCGTCATTCACGCCCATGGGCTTGATTTCATCCAGGGAATCAGAAAAAGAATGGTCAACGCCAAGGAGGGACCGATCCAGGCGGGAATGACCCTCATTGGCCGCAACAAACGGCGCTACGGCGGCTTCCTCGTCCACTTCGGGGTGTTGATGATGGCGGCAGGCTTCGTCGGTTCCGGATTGTTCCAGGAAGAAAAAAATCTGGTCATGGCCCAGGGGGATTTCGTGGTCATCGGCCCATGGCGGCTTGAGTTCGAAAAACTTGTCGAAATCGAGGGCAACAACTGGAAAGCACAGGAAGCCATCATCCAGGTGAATGGTCCTGCGGGGAAATTAACCCTGCATCCACAAAAGAGGGTCTACCGCGATCACCAGATGCCGACCACCGAGGCGGCCATCTTTTCGGGCCTTCGGGAAGACCTTTATATCGTCCTCGGCGACCCTGTCACCGATACCACCTGGGCGTTCCGGGTCTACCGCAACCCACTGGTTTCGTGGATCTGGAACGGATCGGGTCTCATGGCCCTGGGCATCCTGTGGGCCTTGATGCAGGGGCGTCGTCCGGTGAAAACCAGGGAATAAGTGGAAAAGATCAATGGCCAACCTGTGGAAAACCATTCTGTTGGCGGGGGTGGCAATCATTCTGGGGTTGTTTGCCCTGGGATTGGGCAACGATCCCCGCAACATTCCCTCACCCCTCGTCGGGCGGTCAGCGCCAAACCTGGACGGACCAGCCCTCGATGAAGGGCCGCCAATCGCCATGGAAGCGTTCAAGGGGCGATGGCTTTTGGTGAACTTCTGGGGCTCCTGGTGTGGTTCCTGTGTCCGTGAACATGGGTATCTGGTGGCATTGGCCCGGAAAACCGCGTCGCGCCCCGACTTTGCCATGGTCGGCGTCGATTTCAAGGATACCCGGGATGGGGGACGCAGGTTTCTCGCCGAACTGGGCGATCCCGGTTATCGCCATCTTTTCGACCCGGATCAAAAAATCGCCATCGATTGGGGGGTCTATGGCGCCCCGGAGACCTATCTCGTCGATCCTTCAGGGATCGTTCGCCATAAACATGTAGGGCCGCTGTTCGACGGATGGTTCGAAAAAATCGCCCTGCCCATCATGGAAACAAAACCATGAGCCGCGCCAAAATGTTCTTGATGGTACTGTCGCTGATCATCGCCGGCATGGGGGTGGAACTTGGCGCGGCCACGGAAAAAAAAGAGGATCCCACCGAGGCGAGCGTTCGCGAAATTGCCAAATCATTGCGCTGTGCCGTATGTCAGAACCAGTCGATCTACGAATCCAATTCCGACCTGGCCAAGGACATGTTGGCGGTGATTCGCGCCAAGGTGACTGCCGGGGAATCGGAACCGGCCATTCGCGACTATTTTTTTCAGCGTTATGGTGATTATATCTATCTGGAGCCTACCATTCAGGGCGGTAACCGGATTTTGTGGCTTGGTCCGTTCATCGCCCTGGCGCTCGGGGCTTTGGCTTTGTTCTTTGCCCTGAAACGGTGGTCTGCCTCTTCCCCGAGGACGCCGCCGTCGCCGGACGAATCTTTTCGTCATCGCCTGAAAGAGGAGATGGAAAAGGTTGATCTTTAGGGGCGTTCACCTTTTAATGGATCGCCCGGAGCGGGAAATGTCACCCTTGAGATCGCGCTCAAGCGGACTCAACCATCAAACAGGAGCGGAAAGGGGCTGTCTCGATGCGCTCGATTTCCATGTTCGCAGTCTTTACCCAGGTCATTCTTCTTGTTGCCTATATTGATCCGGAAGCAATTGTTCCCTTTGACTTTATTGAACTTGTTCAGCAGAATCGCGAACAATTCCCCTGGGCCGTCCTTGCCATCTCCCTGTTGCTTTTGCCTGCCATTTTCGTGATCAGAATTCAGTCCGGACCGAAAAAAATAAAACCTCGGGCCGAGGCGGTACGTCCCGAGGCGGAATTGCCGGGGAGCCAACGTTGCGAGGCGGAGATCGTTGCCTTTCTCGGGGTGTTGCAGGAGAAGGGGCGGTTGATTGATTTTCTGATGGAGGAGATTGTTTCCTATGAAGATGCGCAGGTCGGGGCTGCCGCCCGCGTGATTCACGAAGGATGCCGCAGTGCCTTGAAGGAACATTTCGACATCATCCCCGTCCGTGACGAGGCCGAAGGTTCCAAGGTCATTGTTCCGGCGGGGTTTTCTCCCGATTCCTTTCAATTGTTGGGAAAAATTACCGGGGAAGCGCCGTTTACCGGTACTTTGGTCCATAAAGGCTGGAGAACCCAAAAGGTCAAGCTGCCCCGGACCCTCAAGGATTCGGGGGGGGGACGACTTCCCGCCATTGCTCCGGCCCAGGTCGAGTTGAAATGACCGGATCTGTTTTGTTTCATGGTGTTTGACTGCCCGATTTTAGCCCAACTTTTGAAAATGTCTGGAGAATGAAATGGGGTTGGTCACTGCGAAAATTGAACTCAACAATGCACGGAGTGAAAAGAGGCCGGTCTATACCGAGGCTTTAGTGGATACGGGAGCTTTGCATCTTTGTATCCCTGAGCATGTTTGTATCCAACTTGGATTGGAAGAAGTTGGAAAACGGGAAGTGATCACCGCCGATGGAAAAAAACACCTTGTTCCCTATGTGGGTCCAGTCACGATCAAATTTGAAGGTCGAACCTGTATGACGGGTGCTTTGGTGTTGGGTGATGGTGTTCTTTTGGGAGCCATCCCAATGGGGGATATGGATTTGATCGTGATTCCTTCTTTGCAAACAATCACAATCAATCCTGAGAGCCCGAATATACCAATGTCCGTGGCAAAGGGAATAAGGCGCGTGGAAAATTTTCTTTCAATCGTTTGAAATCCGGGGGGAGAAGCCATTGCCATGACCCGTCGATTTGTTTTGGGAATAGACCTTGGAACCAGCAACAGCGTCCTTGCCGTCAACGATCCGGAAACCGGGACCACGGAAATCGCCACGGTGACCCAGATTCTGGGCGCCAACAAAATAGGTGAAAAGGAGACCCTCCCTTCCGCCCTCTATCTTCCCCATGAGGATGAATTTCCCACTGGCGCGGTACAACTTCCGTGGGATGCGGAAACTGCGCAACGATCGGCGATCATCGGACATTTTGCCCGTGATCACGGCGCCCTGGTCCCCGACCGCCTGGTCGTTTCCGCCAAATCATGGCTTTCCCATCCCGAGATCGATCCGAAAAAAAACATTCTACCGTGGCAATCGGAACGCTTCGACATCCGCATCTCCCCGTTTGAATGTTCCCGACGAATCCTGAAGGGAATCACCGAGGGATTTATCCACGCCCAATCATTATCGGGAACGAACCGTTCCCTGGACGAAAGTCAGGTCGTGCTGACCGTTCCCGCCTCCTTCGACGAGGTTGCAAGAAACCTGACCGCCCAGGCGGCCCAGGAAGCGGGTCTGGGTCAGGTGGTCCTTCTGGAGGAACCCCAGGCCGCTTTTTATGCCTGGATGGACCAGGCAGGGAAAAAGTGGCGCGAACAGGTGACTCCGGGAGATTGCATCCTGGTGATCGATGTCGGAGGCGGAACCGCCGACTTCAGCATGATTGCCGTGGCCCAGCAACAGGGGGAACTGCAACTGGAACGGATCAGCGTTGGCGAACATCTGCTGTTGGGCGGCGACAACATGGATCTGGCGTTGGCCCATACCCTGATGGCCCGGCTCGAAGAGAGCGGCAAGACCCTCGATGACTGGCAGTTTCTCGCTTTGGTGCATGCAGCGGGCCGGGCCAAGGTGCGCCTGTTCGAGGACCCGTCCCTGGAAGAAATTTCCCTGGCGATTCCCTCTCGTGGCGCCAGCCTGTTCGCCAAGACCGTCACCATCAAACTCGACCGTAAAACCTTGACCCAGGTGATCGTCGAAGGATTTTTTCCCATGGTGGCGGTGACCGACCTGCCGCAGGAAGGACGGGCCTCCGGACTGAGGGAGTTTGGCCTTTCCTACGCCGCCGACCCGGTCATCAGTAAACAACTGGCCCGTTTCCTGACCCGAAGCCTGGCCAATGTTCGATCCAATCCAGCCTTGGGATCCATGGTTCCCGACACATCGATCGCGGAAACCTTTCTGGCCCCGACCGCAGTCCTGTTCAACGGCGGTGTTTTCAAGGCTGAACCATTGCGGATGCGGGTTCTGGAACTTCTTTCCTCCTGGCGTGGCGCCCCGGTGCGACTACTGGAGGGATTTCAACCCGACCTTGCCGTGGCCAAGGGCGCGGCCATTTACGGATCCTACCGCCTGACCGGAAAAGGGATGCGGATCAAGGCGGGAACCGCACGATCCTATTATGTCGGTCTGGAATCGACCCGTCCGGCGGTCCCTGGATTCATCCCCCCGATCAAAGCCCTTTGCGTCGTGCCCCAGGGGATGGAGGAGGGGAGCGAACGGCTGGTGTTGGAGAAGGAATTCGGTCTCATGACAGGAAGCAAGGTCCATTTTCGCTTTTTTTCTTCCGATGTGCGCGGCGGCGATGAGGCGGGGGTCATTCTTCCCAATGCACAGCGGGAACTTGACGAAACCCACTCCCT
The DNA here is from genome assembly GCA_015228815.1 of Magnetococcales bacterium. NCBI lineage: Bacteria > Pseudomonadati > Pseudomonadota > Magnetococcia > Magnetococcales > Magnetococcales bacterium. The sequence goes on from JADGCV010000021.1 coordinate 24,989, forward strand.
TGAAATCGACCTTCAGCAACTGGAAGCGCTTCCTCCGGGTCAGATCGTCCCGGTACAAATTCAGGCCGTGGTTACCGAATTGGGGATTTTGGAACTGTGGATGAAACATACCCGCTCGGAACAAAAATGGAAGATTGAATTCCAGGTCCGAACCGAATAGCCTGTGACACTCCTGTCTCTTTATACCCTGAACCCTCATGTCCAAAGCCCGTTTCAGCATCGGCATTGATCTTGGCACCACCAGCAGCGTCATGGCCTTCCAACCTCTTCAGGGGGGAAGCGGGACCGAGGTGTTTTCCGTCGTCCAATGGCTGTCGCGCGCCAACGTCGGCGAGGCCGCCACCCTTCCTTCCTTTCTGTATCTGCCTGAGGCGGCGTTGTTGTCACAATATGCCGGCAAGGGAGGGGGTAAGGATTCCTGGATCATCGGCCATCTGGCCCGGGCCGAGGCCTCCCGGTCTCCAGGACGGGTCGTCCATTCGGCCAAATCCTGGCTCTGTCATCACGCCTCGGACCGGACTGCCTCGTTTCTCCCCTTTGGTTCCGAAGAGATTGCCCACGATGAGAAAATATCGCCCCTGAGGGCCCTTGCCCTGATCCTCAATTATTTCAGTGGCGTGTGGAACGACCGCTTTGCCGCTTCGGGTGATGATTTTTCCTTCGAAAAGCAGAGCATCACCATCACGGTTCCCGCCTCCTTCGATGCCGTGGCGCAACGCCTGACCCTGATGGCGGCCCGCGATGCTGGCTACCCCGATTCCGTCCGGCTCATCGAAGAGCCCCAGGCCGCCTTCTATCGCTGGTTGGAACGCCATCCGGGCCAGGCCCCCTTGTGGAGCCGCCTGCCCGCGGATCGGCAACAGGGATGCCATGTCGTGGTGATCGACATCGGTGGCGGCACTTCCGATTTTTCGTTGTTTTCCCTCGAACGGCTTGCCGGGACAACACAACCTTCGATCCGCCGGGTCGCGGTCAGCGAACACATTCTTTTGGGCGGGGACAACATCGATCTGGCCATTGCCCACCGGATGCAATCGCAAATGGTCGGGGAGGGGGGGCATCTGACCGGACAACAATGGGACAATCTGGTCGCCCGATCACGAGACCTCAAGGAAAAAGCGCTCGCCGACGATGGGCCCGCCGATGAATACTTCAGCCTTTCCATTTCAGGGCGGGGATCGTCTCTGGTCGCAAGCGCCTTGTCCGCCCGCATCACCCGCGGAGAAATCCACCAAATACTTTTTGACGGATTTTTTCCCGAATGCTCAAGACTGGCCGTTCCCGAGGTGGCCCGCGGTGCCTTCAAGGAATGGGGCCTTCCCTATGCCGCCGACAGCGCCATCACCCGCCACCTGGCGGCCTTTCTTCAGGGACAACCACGGGTGGATGCCGTTCTGTTCAATGGCGGTACCCTGTTCCCTGCCTTTATCCGTTCCCGTTTGACGCAACGGATCCAATCCTGGCAGGAGGGGGTTTGCCCCCTGGAACTGGACAATCCGGAACCCCATCTTGCGGTTGCCCTTGGCGCGGCCCGTTACGGGCGCATTCTTCATGCCAGGGAACACCGGATCGAGGCGGGGGCGCCACGGGCCATATTCCTGGAGGTGCATCGCAAGAGTGACGGAAAAAAACAGGGAGGAGGGGCGCCGCCATCGTTGGTGTGCATCCTCCCCCGAGGGGCCAGGAGCGGCGAACGGTTTGACATGACCGATCTCGCCCTCTCCGTACACATCAACCGTCCGGTCCGTTTCCAGAGCCATTATTCATTGCGTGGTGGCAAGGTGACCGCGGGAACCCTGGTGGATTGGAATGACAAGGAATTCCACCCCCTGGTCTCTCTGGAAACGATCGTTCAACTGGATGAGGATCAGGCCCGGCAATGGGGCAAGGCCATTCCGGTCGCCCTGAGCGCCGAACAGAATGAACTGGGATTGCTACAGGTCTTGTTGCACAGCCAGAACCCGGAATTGACACAAGTCTGGCCGCTGGAATTCAACCTTCGCCCTCATGAGTCGTCCGCCGCGGTCCCGGCCATTTCCCGACAGGCCGAGACCACCATCACCGCCCAACCCAACGTCTCCCCCGAGGCCATGGACCGGGGGGTGGAACGGATCGAAGAGCTGTTTTCACGAAAATTCAATCAACGAGACAAACTGACCGCCACTCGCCTGAACAAAAGTCTGGAAGAACTCTTCGGTCGTCCCAGGGGTGAATGGAACTGGGTGCTGGTGCGGGGGTTATGGGAAACCTTGCACAAATGTTCGCCGTTCCGAGGCCATTCCATTGACCATGAGGAGACCTGGTTGATCATGGCCGGCTATTTTCTCCGTCCCGGTTTTGGCGCGGTCATGGATGAGCAACGGATCGATGTCCTGTGGCGGATCCTGGAAGGAGGTCCGGCGCATTCGGGAAAAAGAATCCGCTTGCAGGAACATATTCTCTGGCGCCGTGTCGCGGGGGGACTCGACCGCCAACGGCAGGAACGGCTGTTTTCTCCCGATTTGAACACCTTGCGCAGTGCAAAAAATCCCTCCCCGGAATTAATCCGTCTTTCCGGTTCGCTGGAGCGGTTGGGGCATGACATCAAGGGAGAATTGATCGACCTCTATATTCATCGGGCCGTGGAACTCCTCAAAAGCAAACAGTATGCCGATCCCTACATAAATGCCCTGGGCTTGCTGCTCAATCGCGCCCCGCTTCATGCCGGTCCCGAGGCGGTGGTCTCTCCCGAAAAGGTGGAACAGGCGTTTTCCGCTTTTTCCTCCCTGGATTGGTCCGGGTCTCAGGGAATGGAAATGCAGACCTTGTTTTTGCAGGGGGCTCGGGTCGTGGACAACCGGAGCCTTGACCTTCCAGCGGGCGTGCGCAAAAAAGTTGCCGCCAAGTTGGAAAAATCTGGGGTTACACCGTTGAAAGCCTCGCGCCTGTTGGAATTTTATCCCCTGGTTCGGGCCGATCGGGTCAGCCTCTATGGCGAATCGCTCCCTCCAGGGTTGTTCATCGGCGGGAGCGATGGCGCGGAGGGTGGGGAAGGGTAACGAAGTGTGATCGAATGTCGAGGAGAACCAACACGTGAAACAGAGGCGATTGATCAGCTTCGACTGGGCCTTGAAACGCCTGCTACGCAGCAAGGCCAATTTTGAAATCCTGGAAGGGTTCCTCTCCGAACTTCTTCGCGAGGATGTGCGCATTGTTGAAATCCTGGAGAGCGAAAGCAATCGGGAAGCCCGCAACGACAAATTCAACCGTGTCGATCTCAAGATCAAAAACACCCGGAATGAGATTGTCATCGTTGAATTGCAATATGAACGTGAGTGGGACTATTTGCAGAGGTTACTCTTCGGTACCGCCAAGGCCATCACCGAACATATGACGGAAAGCAAACCTTATGCCAGTGTCATCAAGGTTATCACCATCAGCATTCTCTATTTTGATCTGGGGCGTGGCAGCGATTACATCTATGTAGGCAGCACCTCTTTCAGGGGGATGCATACCCAGGAAGAATTGGCTTTGGACGAAGGACAGAAAGCCTTGTTTCAACGCCCGTCGGTTGCTGCTCTTTTCCCAGAGCACTACTTGATCAAGGTGGAGAATTTTGATGATGTCGCCCGCGACACCCTGGATGAGTGGGTCTACTTTTTGAAGAATTCCGATATCCGTGATGACTTTACAGCTCGTGGACTGAAAAAGGCCAAAGAGAGGCTTGATGTCCTGCAATTGCCGGAGATGGAACGCAAGGCCTATGAATGCTATCAGGACGAACTGCATGACCATGCGAGTTTTGTGCTTTCCACCTATGGTGCAGGTAAATGGGAAGGACGGCAGGAAGGACGGCAGGAAGGACGGCAGGAAGGAGAAGCCGCACTCCTCACTCGCCAATTACAGCGCCGCTTTGGTACTGTGCCCGAATGGGCCAGCGAAAAAATCGCCAAAGCCGAGCCATCTTCACTGGAGGAATGGAGCCTTCGATTTGTGGATGCCCAGTCACTGAACGATGTTTTCTCGGACCAGGTGTAACGTCATTGCGATTGCCTGATTCCATGGACCGTTCCGATTCCATGCAACCTCTGGTACGATGAATGGTGCCTGTCTTTTTTCCAGCTCCGGCCATCGCGTTGTCAATCCTTGGTCGTTTTTTTCGGGCCTGGACTTTGCCACCATTTCTTCCAGGATGACGTGAATCCATGATCGCTTTAAAATCACCGAGAACCTGGAGTGATGTCTGGTGTGATCGTGGTCGGGATGTGTTGCTGCGGGCCACTGCGGGCTTGACCGGGATAAGCCAAACCTGGGGGCAAAAAATTGCCGTCGCTCTTTCATGGGAAAGCCTGTCCCGTCATCGTACCCTCTGGGTATCCAGGTTCAATAAAATAATAAAGTTTGATACCGATACCTCCTCCGACACGCTCCGGCAGGTGTCGCGTGTGGCAGTGGCGACGTATTCTTCCACAGGGGAAATCCGGGCATCGGATTTCAAGCAAAGTCCGGGAAGATTTGCTCAGGCTGGCGAACCCGGGTTCCAATCCCGATGGCCACGCGAACCCTATCATCTGAATCTGTCCGAAACAGCCCGACTTGCCAATGGTATCGCCATCCATGCGACCGGACCGGAAGGAACAAAAGAAAAATTTATCCACCATGTTCAGGAAGTTCGGCGCAACGGTGGATACGATCATCCTGTGTTTCAGGAGGCCCGTGCGCTCCTGAATCGATTTCATCCCTCACCCGACATCCAACCGGACGGTTGATTCAGCCATGATAAACGTTTGCATGACACAAGATTCGTCCCGAATGAAAACAGACGGTACGGGTAAAAAACGGTGGTCGATCCTCTGGTCGATTATTTTTTTCGGTTTTCCATTGTTTCTGTCCTTTCCTGGTCATGGTGGTGCCGAGAATCCAAAAGAGGTCACTCCCGAAGAGGGACGGCAGGCATTTTCCCGATTGCAATCCTTTCTCGCCACCATGCATACCATGGAGGCCGATTTCATCCAGAGGGTCGTCAATCCGGCCCAGGGAACCCCTGGGGAAAGCAAGGGAACATTCCAGGCTTCCCGTCCGGGAAAATTTCGATGGGATTATCAGTATCCGTTCATTCAGCACATCATTTCCGACGGCAAGGAGATTTTTTTCTATGAACCCGACCTGAAACAGGTCTCCGTGGCCGACTGGTCGCGTTTGAACAATTCTCCCGCCTCGTTTTTTGTCAGCGATGAACCCCTGGAGGTGGTATTTGATTGGACGGTCCATACCGATCCCCTGTTCAACCTTCCCTCGATCCGCCTGAAACCGAAAAAACAGGGCGATGTTCAATACATCGATGTTCTGCTCAATCCCGAGAAGAGTGTGTTGATCAAGCTGTCCATCCTTGATGCCATGGGAAATCTGTCTCATTTTCATTTTTACAAATCGCGCATGAACGCCGCGATTGTGCCGGATCGTTTCCAGTTCAAGGTTCCGCCAGGAGTCGATGTTGTCAAAACCGAAGCGGTCAAACAATAATCCATGCGTCATGTCTGAAATCCGGAGCTGCCCATGCCTTCCTTCGACATTGTATCGGAAGTCAACCTTCAGGAAGTGGACAACGCCGTCAACCAAACGGCCAAGGAAATCGGCACCCGGTACGATTTCAAGGGGTCCAAATGCAGCATCGAACATGAAGGGACGACCATTACCATCATCGCCGACGATGAATACAAGCGGGAACAGGTGGTCCTGGTGTTGAAGGAAAAAATGGTCCGGCGCAAGGTCGATACCGGAGTCCTTGATTTTGCCAAGCCGGAACAGGCATCGGGCAACCTTCTGCGGCAGGTGGTCACGGTCAAACAGGGAATCGACGCCGATCTGGCAAAAACGATCTGCAAGATGATCAAGGGGTCCAAACTCAAGGTGCAGGCTTCCATCCAGGGCGATACCGTGCGTGTTACGGGCAAGAAACGTGACGACCTCCAGGAAGCGATCGCCCGGGTCAAGGAGGAGAAATACGAACTTCCCCTCCAGTTCATCAATTTTCGCGATTGACCACCGTCATGCCAAAGGGGACAAAAGGGGGAAAAATCGGTGTCATTTCCCTGGGGTGTCCGAAGAACCTGGTGGATACCGAAAAAATGCTGGGTCGGTTCTTCGAAGCGGGTCATACCCTGACCCCCAATCCCGAAGAGGCGGATCTTCTTGTGGTCAATACCTGTGGTTTCATCGCCCAGGCGGAAGAGGAATCCCGTCAGGCCATCCGGGAGATGGCGGCCATCAAATCGCGACGTCCAGGAGTGCGGCTGGCTGTTACGGGATGCCTGGCCCAACGCCATGGTTTGACACTCAAGGAACAGATTCCCGAAATCGATCTGCTGTTGGGCACCTACGACACCCCCGAACAGCCTCGATCCCTGGCCGTTCCACCCAGACGCCGCGCCTTGGCCATACTTGATCCCCTCCAGCGTCCCCTGGACGGGGCCGCCCGTGTTTTGACGACTCCGGCGCATACCGCCTATCTCAAAATTGCCGAGGGCTGCAACAATCCCTGTTCCTTCTGCATCATTCCCCAACTGCGTGGTCCATTCCGTTCGCGTCCGGAGGTGGAACTGTTTGGTGAGGCCCGGGCCCTCGCCAAAGGGGGAGTACGGGAATTAAACCTTGTCTCCCAGGACACAAGCCTTTATGGCCGTGACCTGGTTCCTCGTTCAAACCTGGTGACACTGCTCCATGGACTGGAAGAGATCGATAAAATTCAGTGGATTCGCCTGCTTTATCTCTATCCCACACTGGTCCACGATGACCTGCTCGATCGGGTGGCCGCCTCCGAAAAGATCGTCCCCTATTTTGACATTCCCTTGCAACACACCCATTCCGCCGTCTTGACGCGAATGAAACGGGCGGAGCGGGGAGGGGACATTCGCCGTTTGATCGAACGGATTCGAACCCGGATTCCCCATGCGTCCATCAGGACCACCTTCATCGTCGGCTTTCCGGGCGAAACAGAAGAAGAATTCCTGGATCTGGAGTGTTTTGTCCAGGACTATCGCCTTGATCATGTCGGTGTCTTCGCTTATTCCGATGAACCGGGGAGCGCTTCGTTTGCAATGCCCGACAAGATTCCCACAGCCATCGCCGAGAAACGGCGGCAACGGATCTATGAATTGCAACAGCAAATCAGCCGGGAAAAATTATCGGAGATGATCGACCGCACCGTTTCGGTTCTGGTCGAAGGTCCCCTCCAGGAAGAACCATGGACCCACCAGGGCCGCACCGCCGGTCAGGCCCCCGACGTCGATGGCCATGTCAAACTCGTTGGGAAAGGAAAGGTCTCTTCCGGAACCATGGTGACTGCCAGAATCACCAGCAATACCGCTTATGACCTTATGGCCGAGATGATGTGACCCTTGGACGCTGCCCCCGACAAGACCTGCTGGCACTGCCTGGCCGGAGAACTGCTCAAGGAGTTGTTGACCCCGGTAGGCATCGAAGTGGCTCTGGAAGTGCCGGTCATGGCCAATCCTCCGAAGGCCGATCTGATCCTGCTTCGAAAGCACGATCTTTACTGGAACAGAAAACAAACGGCTTTACTGGCCGATGGATTGCGGGACCTTGAATCGGAGCATATCCTGATCGAACTCAAGGTGACTGAAAACCTGAGTGAGGAGGCATTATCGCAGATTTCGGTCTACGACACCCTCTATCTGAAGTCCAAAAGATTGAAACGTTCACAACTTCACAGTGTTCTCGTCGCCTCGCAAACACCTCGCCCCGAATTTCTCACCCGCTTCTCTTTTGAATCTTTGCCAGTCAAAGGTGTCTATGAAAGCAAACCGACATGGGGTGGAAGGATACGTTTAATTTTATTGAACGAACTGGCGAATACATCGCATAATGCTTTCTTGAAATGTTTCGCGAGTCGAAAACCGGAAAGAATAGCGGCGTTTGAAACCATCAATCAATCTGGATTATTGCATCGATCCGATGTCCTGGATCGGATCTTGCTCGGTCTATGGAGAAGATTAATGAAAGGTTCCCTGAATACCCCCGAAACGGATCATGTGGCTATGGGTGAACTGGCCCGGCTTGGTCAGGAGCTGCTTGACAGCGCGATTGATTCGATGTCCGAGGAGAAACTTTTTTCTCTTCCCCGGGTTGGACAGCGAGTACACGAAAAAATAAGGGAAGGACATCGGGAAGGACATCGGGAAGGTGAAGCGGAGATGTTGAAACGGCTGTTGCGCCGTCGTTTTGGTGATCTTCCTTCCTGGGCCGTCGAAAAAATTGCCACGGCAGACGAACCTCTTCTGGAAGCATGGGTATTTCGGGTACTGGATGCCCGTACCCTGGAAGAGGTGTTCTCCGAGGAAATATAATTTTTCGCATTCCACCCACAGTCTGTATACACTCAACCTAAGGGAGGAGAAAACAATAACCATGGCGGGACGTCTTCCTCCCCTCGCCGACCGCATGCGACCGCAAACGCTGTCGCAGGTACGAGGACAGGAACATTTGACCGGACCGGGGCGTCTTCTTGATCGGGCCTTGGCGGCGGATCGCCTGCCCTCGTTGATTTTCTGGGGACCTCCAGGCAGTGGCAAGACCACGCTGGCCCGCATCATCGCCGGGCATACCCGGCATCCGTTTCAGTCGATGTCGGCGGTGATGGTGGGGGTGCGAGAAGTGCGTCAGGTTGTCGAACAGGCCCGGGTCGAGAGACAACACACGGATCATCCCACCATTTTGTTCATGGATGAAATTCATCGCTTCAACAAGGGACAGCAGGACGCATTCCTGCCATTCATCGAGGATGGAACCATCATTCTTCTGGGAGCAACGACGGAAAATCCTTCATTCGAACTGAATGGAGCCTTGTTGTCCCGCACCCAGGTGGTTCAGGTGTACCCGTTGAATGTCGAGATCCTGATGGAAATCATCCGGGAAGCGGCCATGGATCCGGACCGGGGTTTGGGAAATGGCAACCTATCGCTGTCGGAGGATGTGGTAGCGGCCATCGCCGAAACGTCGGACGGGGATGCCCGTTTTTCCTTGAATCTTCTGGAAACCCTGGCAAACCTGAATCCATCCCGCGACGGTCAGGCGGTACAAATAGGCATGAAGGAACTGGAGGCTGCGGTCCGGAATGTGACCTTGCGGCATGACAAATCGGGCGAGGCGCATTACAACCTGATTTCGGCTCTGCACAAATCCTTGCGTGGTTCCGATGTGGATGCTTCATTGTACTGGTTGGCGCGGATGTTGGTCGCGGGAGAGGATGGACTGTACGTGGCGCGGCGCATGATCCGTTTTGCCAGCGAAGACATTGGCAATGCCGATCCACAAGCCCTGGTGATTGCCCTGGGGGCGAGGGATGCCTATCATTTCATGGGGAGACCGGAGGGGGAACTGGCCCTGGCGCAGGCGGTGATCTATCTGGCGACGGCCCCCAAGAGCAACAGCGCCTACGTTGCCTATGAGGCGGCCAAGAAAGCGGCGGTGAAGTGGGGATCGCTGCCACCGCCGCTCCATTTGCGTAATGCACCAACCCGTCTGATGAAGGAAATGGGGTATGGACAGGGTTACCAGTATGCCCACGATTATGAACATGCTCTGGTCCATCAGGAACATCTGCCCGATCCCCTGATCGGACAGACGTTCTATGTCCCGGTCCAACGGGGGTATGAACGGGAAATCGCGAAACGACTGGCCTATTGGAAAAAATTGAAGATGGACAAATAACTTAAATATTCACAAATCCTTGGATTCATCGGAACACCGTCAACCTGGAGCGCTGGTCCAGAAAATGTCAGGCCGACGGAACTTCCCGGGATTTAAGTTCTTCCATCCGCGCCCGCCATTTTTCTGGAGGCATGTTTTCTTTCATTTGGTTGCACGATTGACAGGCGGGGACGCAATTACTTTTCGATGTCTTGCCACCACGGATCAATGGAACCTTGTGGTCCATGGTCAAATCCTTTGGGGCAAAACGTTGCTGGCAATAGCTGCATTTCCCGGTACCGATCCGATTCTTCCACCATGCCGACTGGCGCAGAAGTTTTGCTTTTTTTCTTTCGATGTCCAGAAATTCGGGATCCGCTGGAAAAAAATCATGGTCCATGATGGCGTGTCCTTTCACTTTTTCGATCCGCGCTCAAATCGCGCCTGCTCCGGGAAGATACCGCCGAATGATCGTGAACACCCGGTCCATCCGATCGCGTAACTGTTCCATAAGTTCGTTTTTTCCAGAAAGGGAACAAAGCCTTGCCAGACGATCACGCATGATCGGATCATTGGAAATCCGGTTTTCCGAACGATTGTGCAACAGGCGCAACCGGTTTTCGACGAGACGGAAAAATTGATAAGCCTCCTGGAGCAGCGCTCCTTCCTCCGGATCCAACACCCCGGCCCGACCCAGGGCATGAAGGGCCCGGGTACAATTTCCCTGGAGTATGCCTGGAAATCTGGAGCCATGGGCAAGAATCAGCGCCTGGACCAGGAATTCGATATCCACGATGCCCCCCCGGCTTTGTTTGATGTCCACCTGATTGTTCGACGGCTTTTTTTCATGAAAGATGCGGTCCCGCATCGCACCGACCTCGGCCCGCACCGTGGATTCGTCCCTGGGTTGCAAAACGATGTCGCGAATCACCCCCTGGATTCGCGCTCCCAATGCGGCATCTCCCGCCACAAACCGCGCCCGAATCAACGCCTGATGTTCCCACAACCATGATTCGTGGTCATGATAACGACGAAAGGCGGAAAACGAGGTGACCAGTGGACCCGACTGACCCGATGGACGCAGACGCATGTCCAGCTCGTAAAGAAGGCCATGCCGGGTCAGGGTGGTAATATGGGAAATGATCCTCTGACCCAGGCGCGAAAAGAACATTTCATTGGAGACCGGATGCGGTCCCGAGGTAAAAGGTTGTTCCCCCTGGCCCCCATGAATGAAGATCAGATCCAGATCGGACGAATAATTCAGTTCCCTCCCGCCCAGCTTGCCCATGGCCATGATGGCGAATGGCACACGCTCTTCTTCGGTCCCAACTTTGTATCGGGGTTCGCCGTGACGATGCATCAATTCGTCCAGGGCATCCCGGAGCACCTGTTCGAGGATCACCTCGGCCAGGATTGAAATGCGAACCATCACCTCGTCATTCTCGGCCAAACCGGACAGATCACGCACGCCGATGCGCAACATTTCGTTGTTCTTGAACATGCGCATCGCATCGAAGCGTTCCTCGACATGTTCCACCCGTTCCAGGCGTTCGGCCAGCGCCAGTCCCAAGGCATTTCTGTCCTCCTGGCTGGTCAGGAATCCGGGGGCGATCATTTGATCCAGCAGGTGGGGGTTGCGGATCAGAACATGCGACAGCAGCCCCGAAGTGCCAAACAGACGGAGGATCAGATGGAGCAACGCCGTGTTTTCGTAGAGCATCGCCAGATAGCTGACGCGGTGCCCCAGGGCCTTGAGAAAATCACCAAGATGATGCAGGGCCAGGTTGGGATCGGGGGCGTCCAGAACCCCCCGAAGCAGGATGCGCGATACTCGCCCATACCACATACGGTCATGTTCCCTCAGGGAAATCCCTCGTGGACCATCGCGAATCACCCGAATGCAACCGGCTGCCGATTCGGGGGGGGTCAGCCCTGCGTTTTCCATCACCGTTGCCGTTTCCGGCGCGTTCAGGTCGTGTTGCAGCAATTGCCCGACAACCCCGTCCTCGTCACCCTTTCTGTCGGGTTTGCCCTCGAAAAACAGGTTTTCGTAGATGGCATGGACCCGTTCGGTCGTGCGTGTCATCCGTTCGCGCAATTCCTCGCTTTGGGAAAACCCCATGCGCCTGGCCACCTTGCGGTAGGATTCGGGATCGTCCGGCAGGGAATGGGTCTGCCGTTCGAGTTCGATCTGCAACCGGTGCTCCACGGTGCGCAGAAACAGATAGGCATCGGTCAGATCATGGACCGTTTCCCGAGTCAAAAGTCCGTGCCGTTCCAGGGCCACCAAGGTGGTCAGGGTTTCGCAATGACGCAGTCCCGGATTTTTTCCGCCATGAATCAACTGTTGACTCTGGACAAAAAACTCGATTTCTCGGATACCGCCAAATCCAAGTTTGACATTCCGGGTATAATCCGCCACCCGATGAATCTTTTGATCGATTTTCAGTTTCATTTCACGAATGGCGTCCAGCGCCGTGAAATCCAGATAGCGGCGGAAAATGAACGGTTCGATGTTCTTGAGAAATTCCCAGCCAAGCTCCATGTCGCCCGCGACCGGACGGGCCTTGATCATGGCGGAACGTTCCCAGGTCTGGCCCCATGATTCGTAATAGATTTCCGCCGAACGGCGTGACAACGTCAGATCACCCGTTTCCCCTTCGGGACGCAAGCGCAGGTCCAGACGAAAGACCATCCCATCCGCCGTCGTCTGACTCAACAGGCGAATCAGATCCTGGCCCAGACGGTTGTAGTATCCTTTTATGGAAAGACGTTTGGGACCAGATGTTTGACCACGATCATCCTCATACAGATAGATCAGATCGATGTCGGACGAAAAATTGAGTTCCCGCGCCCCGAGTTTACCCATTCCCAGGATGACGAATCGGGACGGTTGTGCTCCCAGGCCAATGTCGATCATCGGGGTTCCATGATTCCGGGAAAGCGATCGATCCAACCACCGATACCCCGCCTCCAGACAGGCCTGAGCCAGATCGGAAAGATCATGGACGGTTTCCTCGAAGGAGGCCATTCCCGATAAATCCCTGAACCCAATGAAAAGATAAGCCCTCTGTTTGCATTTTCTAAGAAAAGTCGCCGCTTGTTCCCAGGAATCGGCCTCCATGATGTCACGAGCAAGGTCCGCAGGGGAGGGGATCCGATATCCCAGGGGACCGGGATCTTCATCCAGGAATTCAGGCCACTTTTTGGCCAGATGAGAGAGAAATGGGCTGTTTCCTACCACGGTCAACAGCCCCTTGTCCCGGTTTCCGGGACGTAACCAGGTGGAAAGGCGAGAATGATGGCGATGATCCGACATGGATTGTCGCAGGAAATCTTCCAGCCAATCCACCACCCGCGACGGTTCGGCGGTCGCGTCCGCCTCCCGTTTCAGGGATTCGAGCATTTCCGTTGAAAGTTCGAGATGTTGCGCCAGTTGTTGCCAGACATCCATGGATTCGGTTCTTTCCTTCTTTATTTTTGTCCGGTATTGTCATCTTCCGGTCAATCGGTAGAATGTATTTTTTTCTTCTTCTCATGGGCATTCCCATCCATGGAAACAACCGTGCTCCAATCCATCCACACCGTGACCGGGAAATGTTGGCCTTGTTGATGCGACGTTTTCCTCAACGTCGGTTCATGGGTTGGATGGGGCGTATCCTGGCGGTACTTTTTTTCGTTCCGATGATCGGACTGTGTTGCCTTTGGCTGTGGCTCGTCCTTTCTCCTCCCGATCTTGCCCCGTTGATTCCTTCGCTCGTTCGGACCATCGAGGAACGAAGCGGATGGCGGCTCCGGCTCGAAGGTCTCGACCTTCATCCTGGTTTATCATTGATGCTGGAAGGAAGAAAGGTCCGGTTTTCAAGTCCCCAAAGGGAGGGGACCATTCTGGAGGCGGACACGGTGTGGTTGCGTTTTTCCCCACTGCAATGGCTTCAGGGTTGGCCCGCATTAAGTCTGATCGTCGATGCCCCGGAACTGAACTTTCGCCGCGATCGGGAAGGAAACATCTTCCTTGGCGATCAATCTTTAAACCATCGGGTCGATCAAACCCAGGGACAAAAAAACGAATCGGACCGGATGCTTCTTCCCGTTGGCCACGTCGTCCTCGTCGGTGCAAAAATCTCCTGGCTCGATGAAAACGCAAAAGCGCGGAATCAGCCACCATCGCCAATACAGTTGCGGCGATCCGATCTGGGATTGTTTCTCGAACCCGATGGCGTCGTCCGCGTCACTCTGGAGGCCAGGATGATTCATGGGGACATGTCCGGTCCGGTACGGTTTTCGGGTATCCGAAACGCCAACGGTGATTGGAATGGCAACCTGACCATCGATCCCCTTCGCCTGCCTGAACGGGGACTCCCTTCGGAAGCGGCACCCCCAGGTCCCATGTTTTCCGGTTCGATCCATGTTTCCTTGAACTACCTCTGGCTTGCCACTGCCGATCGGTTCCAATGTGACTGGAAGGTGACGACGCTTGCGACCCATCTGCATCTTCCCCGGCTGTTTCGCTGGCCGATTCCCGTGAACCGGGGAGAAGCCTGGGGGACATTCGCAAGGGATAGAACCCATTGGGACCTGGAGGTGGAACGATTTGCCGTGGCCAACACCGACGGATCCGCCGAGGGAAGTCTGAAATTGATGGATATGGAGGGAACACAACCATTGATCGACCTGGTGGCGACCGCCAGGGGGATTCCAACCGATCGGGCGAAAATATACTACCCGGCCCACATCATGCATTCTGGCCTGGTCCGTTGGCTTGAACAATCCCTGCATGGCGGCGAAGTCCGACAGGTCCAGGTTCATATCAAAGGTCCGCTCAAAGAGATTCCGTTCGCCACCCCTGCGGAACAGGGGAATCCGGAAACCGTTTTTTCCATTCAGGGAGAGGTCGAACATCTGGATCTGACTTTTTTTCCAGGCGTGCCGGACCTCAAGGACAGTGTTGCCAAGGTGAGCGTCGATCGTCTGGAAATGGTCATTCGTGTTCCCAAGGCCCGATTTGGCAACACCCCAACCCTTTCCGGAAAGGTACGCATCGCCGACATGGTGCATCAGCCCATGGTCGAGATCGAAGCCCTTCTCCCGGAAGTCGATCTGGAATCGACCTGGAAAACAGTGGTTGCCAATTCAAAACTTCATTGGGATCAAGCGGCTGGCCTTCAAGGGATGAAGATTTCCGGTTCTGGGAAGGCTGATCTTTCCCTGTTGTTGCCGCTGGCCAACCTGAAGGATGCCTGGTTTGGCGGAACTCTGACCTTTGATCGAACCCGCATCGCCCCGCCATTTCTCGATGCCCCCCTGGAACAGGCCAAGGGACGCCTTTCCCTGGATCCGTACCGGTTGAATCTTGAGTTGAACCAGGCAACCTTCCAGCAGAAGCCCATCTCCCTGGTCGCCGAGGCAACCTCCTATCGCGTGCCGGGCAAAGCCCTTGTGACGGGCAGGATCGACACCAGGTTCCAGAAGGAGGAGATCGAACGCCTGTTTTCGGCACTCCTGGGCAGTGACGGCTCGGTGGAAGGAGAGGCGCCGATGGTCGTGAATTTTAAACGTCCTCCCGGATCGGCCCAATGGGACCTGTTCATCGATGTGCGGGCCAATCGGTTGGGCATTCGTGGCGGCCTCGACTGGTTCAAGTCAATGGATTCGGTCGGGGCCGTCATCATCAACGGGCGTTCCGATCTTCAAGGAGCGATCAAGATCGATTCCTTGCAGGTCGATCTGGGAAATCTTTCGTTGATGGGCGCGGGCTCGTGGCATTTGCGTACCAGCGATGGCGCATTGAACATCTCCCGATTTCGCCTTCAGGGTCACCAGGGCGCCTTGAAGATTCTTCATACCTCTGAAAAAAACGATTCCGGACCGGAATCCTGGATCATCGAGGCACGCATGAACAGGCTTGATTTTGCCCCCATGCTCGAACAAACGGAACATACCGAGGCCGATCATGTTCCAACCGATCAGCCCTCGATAAGAAAACCGGTCACCTGGCCCAGGATCGAAATCACGGTACATGCCGCACACTTTTCCTTGGCCAACGATGTCCGGGGAAGGGAGATGGATGCCCGGATGTCCATCGACAACCATCGGATGGCGCTGCACCATCTGCTTGGAAAAATCGGCGACTCCCGGCATCGGGCGCATGGGGAACTGCGGTGGCCGGCGCGGTTGGGTCGCGGTCCCTACGTCGGATCTGTTCACCTTGACAGTGGCGACATCGGACGGTTGTTCCAGGGATGGAACATTCAGGAGGCCTTTCTGCAGGGAGGTCAGGCCAAGGCACACCTGACCCTGGATGGATTTCTGCCACCAGGCGACAAACTGAAAAACCATGTGAGCGGAAAGGTCGATTTTTCCGTGACTCAGGGGACCATCGCCCGTCTTGGTTTCTTGTCTCAGGTTTTGGGCCTGTTTTCACTTGAGGAATTGCCCAATCTGGTGTTCCTGGACCGGCCCGATCTGACCGCCGATGGGTTTCATTATGACCGGATCCAGGGAACGTGGAACCTCGAAAGGAGCGTCGCGACCCTCGATGAACTCGACCTCGATGGCCCCTCCATGAAAATGGTCGTATCGGGATCGATCCATTTTCCGCAAAAAAAACTGAATCTGTTGCTTGGGATCCGTCCGATTCAAACCCTGGATCGAATCATCAGCAGCGTTCCGCTCCTGGGAAAACTTGTCGCCGGCCAACGGGAGTCGGTCGTCGAAACCTTGTTCGACATCGAGGGCACCATGGACGAACCCAGAGTCAGTATTCGTCCAGTGGCAAGTATCATTCCCGGCATTGTGCGTGATATTCTGACCCAGCCTGATGATCCCAATGAGAAACCAGGGGCGCAATCCGACAGAGGAAAAGGGGAGGCGGTACCATGATCAAACTTGGAGTCAACGTGGACCATGTCGCGACGCTCAGGGAGGCCCGGGGGGAACGATACCCCGATCCCGTCTCCTGGGCCCTGGATGCGGAACGCGCCGGTGCTGATTTCATCACGCTGCATTTGCGCGAGGATCGAAGACACATCCAGGAACAGGATGTCCACTCCCTGTTGTCGATGACGCAAACCCACATCAATCTGGAAATGGCGGCAACCGAGGCCATGATCGCCTTCGCGCTCGCCCATCCCCCCACCGAGTGCTGCCTGGTTCCGGAAAAACGGGAAGAATTGACGACGGAAGGGGGGCTTGATGTCCTCCACCATGGCCATCGATTGCGGGAGGTCGTGCAAACCCTGACCCAAGCCAATATCGAGGTATCCCTGTTCATCGATCCCCTGGAACGGCAGCTCCAGGCGGCCCGCGAGTGCGGCGCCCCGGTGGTCGAACTCCACACGGGCCGATATGCCGAGGCCAGGGACAGGGAGGCGCGTCTCCAGACCCTGGATCAACTGCGCCGCGCCGCCCGCCTTGCCGAAGAATTGGGCCTCAGGGTCCATGCCGGACACGGCCTTCACTACCATAACGTCGCGGACGTGGCCGGGATCATGCCGATCGTCGCGCTCAACATCGGTCACGCCATCGTTTCCCGTGCGGTCTTCACCGGTTTGAGCGAAGCGGTTTCCACCATGAAACAACAGATTCGTCTGGCTTCCTGGAAACACGGCTCATGATTCTCGGCATCGGAACCGATATTGTCAAGGTGGTCCGTCTGGAACGGAGCGTGGCCCGCTTTGGACAAAGATTCATCCAGAAAATTCTCAACCAGAGGGAAATCGAACACTGCAATCCGGGACCGGGTTTTAGCGCCTGTCTTGCCCGGCGCTTCGCGGCCAAGGAGGCCCTTGCCAAGGCCCTGGGAACGGGAATGTCCCAGGGGGTTTGGTTCACCGACATCGAAATCATCCATACCACCGCCGGGAAGCCGGGATTTCTTTTTTCCGGCGAAACCCAAAAAAAACTGGCCGCGCTGGCGCCTCTGAACGTGCATCTTTCCATCAGTGATGAACGCGAATTTGCCGTAGCCTTTGTCATTCTCGAAACCGATCCGTGAAAGAGCCTTCGATGAACATGGCCGGACCCGATCCGATCGTCGCTGAATTGTTGCAATCCCTTTCCAGTAACCGCAGGGAACTGCTCAACATCATTACCAAGGCCCTGGGCGTCGCCTCGACCTTTGCCGATGTTCTGCCCGAACTCGAAGGGCACATGCTCAAATTTCTCGAAGCGCAACGGTTGACCGTCTATCAAAATGCCCGGGATGGTCAGGAAATCATCGCCAAATACAAGACCGGACAGGAATTGTTCGAGATTCGCCTCCCCCTTACCGCCAACTCGATCGCCGGATACGTCGCCGTCAGCGGCAACCCCATCCGCATCGATGATGTCTACGACGGCGAGGCCCTGCGCAAGATTCACAAGACACTGAATTTCAATTCCATGTTCGATAAACGCTCCGGCTTCCGTTCCCGGGCGATGATGGTCGTTCCCATCAAAAACAGCGCTCCCCTTCTCGGGGTCCTTCAGGTGATCAACAAGGTTGGACAGAACGCTTTTTCCGATTTCGACATGAAACTGGCCATTCATCTGGCCGGCCTGTTGGCAAAAAAGTTTCATCAGGAGTTCGAGGCGACCGACAGCCCTTATGATTTTCTCATCAAAAGGGGACTGATCACCGCTGAAAAACTTGAAGCATTCCAGAAACGGACCAAAAAAGAAGCGGTCACCATGACCTATCTTCTGGTTCAGGAACAGAAGATTCCCCAGGAACTGGTGGCCGCCTCCCTGGCGAGTTACCACCAGGTCCCCTTCATGCGTTACGATCCCAACATCACTCCGCCAAAGCATTTGTTGAAGAAACTCAACATGTCCTACCTGCGGCGTCAGTTATGGGTGCCTCTGGCGGGTGATCCCGAGGAAGAACTGTTGATTCTGATCGACGATCCCTCCGATTTTGCACGGCAAATGGAAATCCAGAGGGCCTTGCCGGCGAAAAAATATATTTTCCGTGTCGGCTTTCCCGAGGACATTCTGCAATATCTGGGAGGTGGCGCGGTCTCTTCGTTTCTTCATGGCTTGGCCGGGAAGATGGAAGAGGAGGATGTCGAGGATTCCGACCGGCTGGAGGAGGGGGTCGAGGCGGGGGAAATCAACGAAAATGAAAGTACCGTCATTCAACTGGTCAATCGCCTGATCATCGACGCCCATCGCGCAGGCGCCTCCGACATTCACGTGGAACCGGGAAAGGGAAAGGCGCCGTCCGTGGTACGGTTGCGCATCGATGGCATCTGTCGCCAGGCGTTGGAAGTTCCCTCGACGCATATCCGGGCCGTTCTGTCGCGCATCAAGATCATGGCCCGCATGGACATCGCCGAACGACGCAAGCCCCAGGATGGAAAAATCATGGTGAAGGTCAAGGGGCAACCTCTGGAATTGCGGGTGGCGACCATTCCCACGGTCATGGGCGAAAGCGCCGTCATGCGGGTCCTGGCCTCGGGCAGTGGTGTTTCGTTCGACAAACTCAATCTGTCGGAGCGCAACTACAAGGAGTTGGAGCGACTGATGCAGACTCCTCAGGGAATTCTGCTGGTCGTGGGGCCAACCGGATCGGGAAAAACCACGACCCTTCATTCAGTCATCGGCAGGATCAATACCCCGGAACGAAAAATATGGACTGCGGAGGACCCGGTGGAAATCACTCAACCGGGATTGCAACAGGTGCAGATCGATCACAAGATCGGCTTCAATTTTGCGGCGGCGTTGCGTTCCTTTCTTCGTGCCGACCCCGATGTCATCCTGATCGGTGAGATGCGCGACCAGGAAACGGCCCACAGCGGCATCGAGGCCTCTCTGACGGGACATCTGGTTTTTTCGACGTTGCATACCAATTCCGCACCCGAAACGGTCATCCGGTTGTTGGATCTGGGTTTGGATCCGCTCAACTTTGCCGACGCCCTGTTGGGCATTCTGGCGCAGCGTCTGGTACGGACGCTGTGCGAAGCATGCAAGCAGGCCTATAAACCCCAGGAGGAAGAATGGGATCGGCTGCGTCGTCTGTATGGCGAGCGCTACTGGGATGAACTGGGGCGCAAACGCGAGGAAACGGTGCTGTATGCACCCAACGGATGCGGCAAATGCAGCAAGACAGGATACAAGGGGCGTACAGGAATCCATGAACTGCTGGTCAACTCCAAGAAAGTCACCGAAAAAATCGCCCATCGCGCCTCCGCCGAAGAGTTGCGAACCATCGGAATCGAGGAGGGAATGCGGACTCTGATTCAGGATGGCGTGATGAAGGTATTGAAGGGGCAGATTGATCTTTCACAACTTTTCCGGGTTGCCGTGGAATGATTCGGGACGTTTCATGGAATCATCGCGGGGGGCGGCAGGTTCCGTCCCAATCCACGGGAGGAGGGGTTTTTCTGAATTTCCTGATGCGCGCCAGATAGAGTTCACAAATCCGATCCTCCGGATCCTGCCGCAGCAACTTGCGAAACCCCTGTTCCGCCAGATCCCATTCCATCATGCGAAACTGGGCCATGGCTTTGTGGCAGGCCTCGATCGTGGCCATCCTGTCCGGGGCGACCTGATCCCTGAAACCGATCGGCTCATGAATGGAAACCGGCTTGTCCGCATCCTCGGGCACGATCCGGTCCAATTCGCGAAAAACCATTTCGGATACCAGGGATTTTGTCTCCTCGGCCACCAGAATCGGGGTGTCATATCCTTCCACGAGCCGGACCAGTGACTGGACCATGAGGAATGGTTGACCAAACGCGGTATAATCATTGCGAAATCGCGATCCAATGCTCCCGGTGGTCACAAGGCCCGACTGGATGGCAAAATGGCAGTGAACCACGGGAAGACCGCGCATTTGAAATTCGTCTTCGAGCTTTTCCAACCGTGTACTCATCGCCATGACCGCAGCCAGGGCATTGCGTCCGTGTTTGGGATCATCCAATGGCGCTCCCCAGAAGGCAATGATCGACGCGCCATGATAATGGTCCAGGGTGCCGCGATATTCATGGATGATTTCCGTCATGGGCGTCAGAAAACCATGCGTCCATTGTTCCATCTGCATAGGGCTCAGCGTGTCCGCCTTCCTGTAGAAATCCTGTACCACGGCCATGACGACGGTCACCTCCCGTTGTTCGCCCTTGATGGAAGTGGGGTATCCGGACCGGGCCAGTTCATCGATCACCGTGGCCGGGAGGTGTTTTCCGAAACTTGTTTCGAGCCTGTGCCGCTTCAACGACACCGCAAAAATCTCGAAGGCGACATCGATCGCAAACAAGAACAGCATGAGAATCATGGGCGCCGCCAAAGGGACATGAAGGTCCCAACGCGACCAGACGTAGACGTTGCCGACGATCAACACCACGGAAATGACCAGTACCACCAGAAAACGCCAGGACAGAGGAATCCGCGGAAAGAACAGGGAAACAACCAAACCGATCACCGCCAGCAACACCATGTCCGACCATGGAAACAGGTGTGGTCTGCTTTTGAATGTTCCGTCCAGCATGCCGCTGATGATATTGGCATGCAGTTCGACTCCGGGGATGGCATGGGCGAAGGGCGTGACGAATGGAGGTCGCAATCCCGTACCGATGGAAGACCCGACCAGAACGATGGCGGCGTCCAGGAGTTGTCTCTCGGGAACCCGTTCAAGAATATCGATGGCCGAAACGTAGGGAAAACTTCCCTTGCCGCCGCGGTAGGGAATGAGAATGCCCCCTTTGGCATCGACGGCGATTCGGTGTCGTCCCAGGGCAATCCATTCGAAGCCTGCATTTTTTGCCCCCTGATGCCTGCTGTTTTCCTGAAATTCCAGGGTCAGAGGTGGGTCGCCAAGAATGGCGCGAATGATTCCCAGTGACAGGGATTGATAGAGGGCGCCGTTGAAAACCTGTAGCAAAGGGGTATTGCGGGCGACGCCATCGGGGCCGGTCAGCGGATGATCCAGGAAACCGGCTCCGGCGGCGGCATCCTGGAGTTCGCCAATGTTGGCCGCATAGCCGAACGCCTTGACCGAATTCAGATCATCGTGGCCAAGCTCATGCAGGGTAACGACGGGGGAGGGGAGTTTACCCGAATCGGCCAGGCCCGAAAACGAGGTTTGCAGAAAATTGAATCCCAAAATGACCGGACGATCGCGCAGGCTTTGCGCAAAGATCCGGTCCCGGTCCAAAGTCGGCTTGAGTTTATGAAACTGGTTGAGAAAAATGGAATTCTGACTCAGAGGTCCCTTGGCAAGAGATTCCAGAAGGGAAAGTCCCGAAGAAGTGTCGGCCTCGGAAAACACCAGGTCGAACCCAAGCACCCCAATTCGATAATGGTCGAACAGGGTATCCACCAGGGTCGCCATTCGATCACGCGGCCATGGCCACGACCCCAGACCCGCAAGGCTTTTCTCGTCGATATCGACGATGACGATGCGGGAATCTTTCGTGCCTGGGGCGGTGTTCCGAACCTTGACATCATAGATGACCGATTCCATACGCTCCAGAAACGGCACAACGATGCCACCGGCCCCGTGAACCAGAAAAATGATGGTAATCCCGATCAATAATAAATAGCGACCGGTCTGCCAATGGGCCACAAAGTCCCCCTTACCGCGAAAACGGGACGGCGACCCTGGATCCTATTGGAACCATGTCGGTCGAAAGGGACACCATAAAGCATCCATGGTCGTTCATTCAAGGGTCATAGCCGGGAATCTTGTTGATGGCAATCGTGTCGATCTGTTTTGGATCCAGATATTTTGCCGCATATTCCATGAAGACCCTTTCATCGATGAACACCTTGAACAGATCGGGATCGACGTGTTGGTCTTTTTTCATGAATCCCAGGATCTTGAGCGATTCGGAGAGGGTCTTGGCCGGTTTATAGGGACGATCGTTGGCCGTCAGTGCTTCGAAGACATCGGCGATGGCCATGATGCGGGCGCCGATGGACATCTGATCGCGGGTCAATCCGGCGGGATACCCCTTGCCGTTCATCGTTTCATGATGGGACCCCGCCATTTCGGGAACACGGCTGAGTTGTTTGGGAAAGGGGAGCTTTTCCAGCATGTTTTTCGTGGCGACCACATGGTGGTTGATGATCTTGCGTTCCGCCGGGGTCAGTGTCCCCTTGGCAATGTTGAGGTTTTCGATTTCGTTGTCGGTGAGAAAGGGGTGTCGCTTCCCGTCGCTGTCGATCCATTCCTTTCGCCCGATCTCCCGGACCCGATTCTGGCGATCGGCGGACATGAATTCTCCGCCAAGATTGGATTCGCGAATGAACGCCTGATCCTGGCCGAGTCGTTCAAGGTTTTGTTTCAGTTCCTCTTCCAGGGGGGCAATGCGGGCAGGATCCCCGGCTTGCAATGCCTCGACCTTTTTCCGGAGAAATTCGATCTCGGCGTCTCGTCTCAGAACCTCGAAACGGGCATCCACGGTATGAATGCGATCATGGATGGTTTCAAGCTTGGTCGCCTTGTCAACGACATATTCCGGGGTCACGACCTTGCCGCAATCGTGCAACCATGCCGCAATTCTCAGTTCGTAGAGATCTTCCTCGGTGGGGGAATAATCCTTGAGGACGCCGACCTCGCTTTTGGCCGCGGCCCGGGCCAAAAGGTCCGCCAGCACCGGAACACGTTCGCAATGACCACCGGTATAGGGCGATTTTTCGTCGATGGCGTTGGCGATCGTTTGAATGAACGCCTCGAACAGATTTTTCAGGTTTTCGATCAACCTCTGGTTGGTCATCGAAATGGCCGCCTGCGAGGCCAACGACTCGGCCAATTGTTGATCGGCCAGGGTAAAGGGTTTGATGGCCCCGGTGTGGCTGTCCTTGGCATTGATCAGCTGCAAAACACCGATGATTTCATTTTCATGATTTTTCAGGGGAACCGTCAGAAACGACCGCGACCGGTAACCGGTCATCTGGTCGAATTTTTTCGTTCCCGAAAAATCGAACCCTTCCGCTTCGTAGGCGTCGGGAATATTGATGGTGCAATCCCCAAGCGCCGCCGCCGCGGCGATCATTTGCAGATTGGGCTGGCCGTCCTTGTAGAGGGGGAGGGCAGGGAAGGGGATCTCGACCCCCGTCGTTCCACCCATGGCAATCTTCAGGGAGTCGGTGCGTATGATCTCGAATTTCAGGGTGTTGTCAGCAGTCTTGGTATACATCGTGCCGGCATCGGCATTGGTCAGATCCTTGGCTCCGAGGAGAATGTTCTCCAGCAGCCTTTTGGTATCCCGTTCCGATGAAAGGGCAATCCCCAATTGATTGAGCTTGTCAACCCGAGCCAACAAATGGGTGACATCACTCATGTCAAGATCGGCGGTGGCATCGCCGCCGGGAGATTCCTCGTCATCGTCGGAATCGCGCGGTTGTGTATCCTTGTCATCCATGAAAATGTTCCTGCCCTTGTGAATCCAGCAAGTCGGCCCCAAACCACGGATCCCAGTATAAACAATTCAGATCGCTTTTCCATCTTATTCGGCCAGGACCGTTCAAGGATTCATACATTATTTGACAATTCATCCTTTTGTTTCGATGGCTGTCCGTGATGGCAAAGCGTGTCAAACAAAGTTCTTTCAAATCCTGATTGGGTTGTGATATGCTGCTGTTGGTCTTAATGTTCACTCGGAAAGCCGCGCATGACCGCCGTCACTTTTTCCACCAGGCGTGATCTCAAGGATCTTGAAATCCGCATGGAGACGCGATTGAAAGAACTTGAACTCCGCATCGCCGCCGAACTGGCCCCGATCAAATGGGGCATGGCCATTGCCATCGGTGGTATCCTTACGCTCATCCTCAAATCCTTCTTCCCGCATTGACCTGCGCATCACCGCACCCGATTTAACATAATACATCTTATGCGACCAGCAGCACGGTTATTGAAGGCCATTGGCGTTCCGAAGGATTTCCGGCACCCACGTCGCATAAGGCGCGTTATGTTAAATTCATGGGACGCTCATTCTCCCTTGGCAAAACAACCCGTCCTGGTAGATCATCATCCGCGAATATCCGCAAACCCCATGCAAGGTTGTTCCTCATGCGCCCCATTTTGGTTACAAGCGCCCTTCCCTATGCCAACGGTTCGATTCATCTTGGTCATCTGGTCGAATACGTTCAGACCGACATCTGGGTTCGGTTTCAAAAGACCCGAGGCAGGAATTGTCTGTATTTCTGCGCCGACGACACCCATGGAACGCCGATCATGATCCGGGCGCGCAATGAAGGAATCACCCCCGAAGCGCTGGTTGCACGGATCCATGACGAGCATGTCCGCGATTTTTCCGATTTTTTGATCGGCTTTGACCACTATCATTCCACCAACTCGGAAGAAAACCGCCTCTTGAGCGAGGAAATCTACCGTGCCAACCGCAAGGCGGGCCACATTCATACCGCCCTGGTCATGCAGGCCTATTGCGTCAAGGATGGCATTTTTCTTCCGGACCGGTTCATTCGCGGTCGCTGTCCCTCGTGCGGGGCCATGGATCAATATGGTGATTCCTGTGAATCCTGTTCCGCGACCTATTCACCGCTTGACCTTGATGAGCCGTGCTGTGCCTTGTGTGGCACGCCTCCCGAAGAACGGGAGTCGGAACATTATTTTTTCCAATTGGGCGATTTCGAACCGTTTCTCCGGGAGTGGACCCGTTCCGGGGCGTTGCAGGTGCAGATGGCCAACAAACTTGACGAATGGTTCGAGGCGGGACTCAAGGCCTGGGACATCTCCCGGGACGGCCCCTACTTCGGTTTTGAAATTCCCGACGCTCCGGGAAAATATTTTTATGTATGGCTTGATGCCCCCGTTGGTTACATGGCCTCTTCCCTGAGCCATTTCAGGCGCCACGGCATTGATTTTGACCGTTACTGGCGTCAGGACGATCAGGTGGAAATCTATCATTTCATCGGCAAGGACATCCTTTATTTCCATACCCTCTTCTGGCCTGCCATGCTCAAGGGGGCCGGCTTCAGGACGCCGACCGGGGTTTTCGCCCATGGTTTTCTGACGGTCAATGGACAAAAAATGTCCAAATCTCGTGGAACCTTCATCACGGCCCGAAGCTATCTTGAAGAACTCGATCCCGAATATCTGCGCTATTATTATGCCGCCAAACTGGGCAAGGGGGTGGATGACATCGATTTGAATCTGGAAGATTTTGTCCAGAGGGTCAATGCCGACCTTGTGGGCAAGGTGGTCAATCTGGCTTCGCGTACTTCGGGTTTCATTCACAAGCATTTCGCGGGGCAATTGTCTGCCCATTATCCGGAGGATCAGGGATTGTTTTATTCATTTACCTCGGAAATGGAATCCATCGCCAATCTGTACCAGGAGCGTGAATTTGCCCGGGCCATGCGGGCGATCATGGCCCTGGCCGACCGGGCCAACCGTTTCGTCGAAGAGAAGGCGCCATGGAATCTTGCGAAGGAACAACGGTTTACTGAGTTGCAGGAGACCTGTACCATTGCCCTGAATCTTTTTCGCCTTTTGATGATTCAGTTGCATCCGGTATTGCCCGTCATGGCGGAGAAAACGCGATTGTTTCTCAATCTCAAGGAGATGAACTGGAGTTCCTCGATCCAGCCATTGTTCGGAACCCGCATTGAGCCTTTTCGTCCCTTGATGCAGCGCGTCGATCCAAAAAAAGTCGAGGCCATGGTCGTGTCCTCCCGGGCGGGCGATGGGGTCCCCTCCCCTACTCCCGTGGTGGTCGCTGCGACTGTCGAGGAAAAAGTGGTTGCGGTAGTGCCACCGCAAGAAGCGAGTGCCACCATCGACCTGGAGGCCTTCATGGCGGTCGATTTGCGGGTTGCCCGGGTTCGCCACGCCGAGACCGTGGCCGGGGCGGACAAACTATTGAGACTGGTCCTTGATGTCGGACCCTTGGGGGAGCGAACGGTCCTGGCGGGTATCCGGTCGGCCTACGTGCCCGAAGGTCTGGTGGGACAGTTGGTGGTATTGGTGGCCAACCTGCAACCGCGAAAGATGAAATTCGGGATTTCCGAAGGCATGGTTCTGGCGGCGGGCGATGGTGCGGG
Source organism: Magnetococcales bacterium (assembly GCA_015228815.1). Taxonomy (NCBI): domain Bacteria; kingdom Pseudomonadati; phylum Pseudomonadota; class Magnetococcia; order Magnetococcales; species Magnetococcales bacterium. Next base: position 51,662 of record JADGCV010000021.1, read on the forward strand.
AAAATTATTTCTTGTCGCTCCCGGTCCAGGGGCAGAACCGGGTATGCGGATCAAGTAATGATTTGATCCGCATCGCTATCCGACCTGGTTCAACAATCGTTTCCTGAAGGATACCCCCAATTCTTCCCGGGCGATTTGCCGACACGCTTCAATATCCACTCCCGCCAACCCTTCGACCGCCGTCACAACCACCTCGGGGACATGTCGTTTTACCGCATGGCAAAACTCCTTCACCGCGCCATACGATCCAGGCATGGACGGATGGCACAAGCTGTCATAAACCGTTTCGTTCTGCGCATTCAGGGAAATGGAAACGGCATCGATGATTCCGGAAAAAGAAGGGGTGACATCGCGGCCATGGACCCGGTTGGCCAACCCGTCGGTATTGATCCGTATCCTGGGACATCCCCGCCCCCTGGCCCAGTGGGCCACAGCCAACAAAACCGGCAGTCGCAACGTCGGTTCACCAAAACCACAAAAAACCAATTCATCATACGAAGATACATCACCAAGCGCTGCAATGATCTCCTCGGCCTTCGGATTGCGCCGCAACGTCAAATCATACTGGTGAACCACTGGACGTTCCCACTTGGGACAAAAAGAGCATCTCAAGGTGCAGCCATGGGTCAGGTTGACATAGATTCCCCGGCCAATCACATATACCAGTGTTTCCCCCTGTGCCACCAAGGTTTCCAGACGAAACAGATTCCGATAGTTGGATGTCGTCTCATGTGCCAGTTCCTCAAGGGAAATTCCTTTGACATCGGCCAGTACCCGAGCCACCTCGACGACTCGGGCAGGTTCGTTTCTTTTGCCGCGAAAGGGAATCGGCGCCAGATAGGGCGCGTCCGTTTCGATCAGTAACCGATTCAAGGGAACCGCCGTCGCGATTTGCCGCAACGACTCCGACCCGCGAAAAGTCAGGATTCCTGAGAAACTGATGTGAAATCCAGCCGCCAGCGCCCACTGGGCCAACGCCATGGAACCACTGAAACAGTGAATGACGCCACCAACACTCTGCCCCCCCTCCTCCTCCAGGATCCGGATGGTATCCTCTTCTGCCTCCCGTGTATGGACGATCAATGGCAATTGGCGGGCTGTCGCCACCCGGATGTGTTCCCGAAAAACCCTCTTTTGAGAGTTACGCGGCGAATGGTCGTAGTGGAAATCAAGCCCGGTCTCGCCTACCGCAACCATTCGCGGGTGTTCCAGGGCATGGAACAACTCCGTCATGAACCGGGGCGAGGCCTCGTCGGCATGATGCGGATGAATGCCGGCGCTGATGGTCACGTTGTCATGCGCTTCGGCCATCCGGATCAGTCCCTCGGTTTCGGTCAGTCGGGTGGCAACCGTGGTGACGAAGACCACTCCGGCCTGATGCGCCCTTTGCAGGACCTGATCCAAATCCTTGTCAAACCGGGAATCGTTCAGATGGCAATGACTGTCGGCAAACATGTCGTGTCCAACTTTTCTTTCAATAATTTGAGTCCAGATGGTCAGCTGAATCGTTATCCAAGGGATCCCGGTTGGCCCGCCACCTTTCTTCGTTTGCGCCGCCGCCGTCTCGAAGAGATTTCCGGCGGCAATCCCGGACGCCCCTCGGCCATTTCCCTGGTCGAGGAATCCGGGACGGGTCCTTTCTCGATGGACGTTCCGGCAGTCGCTTGGATTTCTTCTCCAACCGCTTCATTGTTTTGGGCCGGGGAAGACTTTTTTCGGTTTCTTTTCTTTCGTGAGCGCCGCTTTTGTCCGACCGATTCCATCCCCTCCTCCGGCACCGGGACCTCTTCCCGAGTTTCGCAACGGATGGCCTCCTCGGTCCGTTCCCCGGAAATGGCTTCCTGTTGCTCCACGACGCGACCCTGGGTTGGCGCCACCGACGAGACCATCGGTTTTTCGGATGACAATTCTACCGCTGGACGGATTTCCCGGGTTCCATCGGCAAATTGACAGGTGACGCTCCCACGCAAAGGCTGGACGCTCCGTACCAGAACTTCACGACCATCTCCGATCCAATAGACGCCCTTGGGGGATGGTAAGGAGTTTCTCAGATGGGAATAGGTATCATTTTCGTAGGCCAGACAACACATCAGACGACCACAAACCCCCGAGATGCCGTCAGGGTTCAAGGAAAGGTCCTGGTTTTTGGCCATCCGCACCGAAACGGGATGAAACTGCTGCAAATACTGGGAGCAGCAATAATCCTTGCCGCAATGTCCCACGCCTCCGAGCAGCCGGGTTTCATCGCGAACGCCGACATGCCGCATTTCTACCCGGATCGCCAACTGCTCCGACAGATTCTTGACCAGATCGCGAAAATCGACCCGAGCATCGGAAGTGAAGAAAAAAATGGCCTTCGTTCCTCCTGGTTGATAGGTCACCCGGGACAACTTCATCGGCAGCCCCGACTTTCGAATCAACTCCCGGCCCAGAATCTTGGCCTTGAGTTCTTTTTCCCGTCGTTCCCGGGCCTGATCTTCTTCTTGATCCCCCAACTTGCGAACGATGCGAATGATCCGGCCAGGATAAGGTTTTCTCGGATCATTTTTCCCAGAGAAAACTGCATGGGAAACAAAAACGACCCGACCTTCCATTTCTCCGTCCCTCGTCTGGACAAGCAGGCGATCCCCAGCCACAAGATCGGGAACTCCAGCCACCAGGCGATAAACCATGCTCGATCCCGACAATCGAATCCCAAACAACCGACGCTCCCCCCGACCCGAACGGGTCAATGGGTTCAAACCACCCTGCCCCGAAGCCAAAGACGAGTCCCCTTGGCCCAACGAATCGTCACCGGCAGACGCTTCTTCTCCGGATGGGAGATCATCCGTCACGGGTACATGATGATGTATGGATAATCCACCTTCAATCCCGGTTTCTTCCCCGGTCTGCATGCCGCCATCCGATTCCTGGCGTTCCAGGTCGTTTTCCGCGCAAAAGGAATCGGCAACAGAGTGCAACAAAGGTTCAGTTCCATGGCTCAAGGGACGGCTCCAGAAATCCGCAGAATCCTGATGAAGATCCCCTCAAGGAGGAGACGTTTGTTGACGTTGATCGCCTCTGCCAGCGCAAATGCCTTTTCGGCGCTGGTCGCAACCACCAACCACCCACGAACCCGTTCGGGAGCGGGTGTCGTGACAAGACAGTCACGCACCCGATCCGCGAGCCATTGACGGATGACAAACCGTGCCAGGAAAAACCGACTGGCGTCGGACCATTCTTCGGCGACGTCGCATGCCCCCGACAGACGTCCCTGACGCATCATCATGTCCAGGTCCCGCGAAAGCCGTTCACACCCCTCCAACCGCCCCTCTTCGATAAACTGCATGGCGATGCCCAGATTCCCCTCGGAATAGTTCATCACCGATTGCAACGCGGCATCGGTCAGCGTCACCTTGCCTTTCAGGATCGACGAAAACTCTTCCCTGGACAAGGATTGAAAACCATGGACAACACATCGCGACCGAATGGTCGGCAACAACATTCCCGGTCGGCAGGTCACGAGAATCAGGATTGAATTGGCCGGTGGTTCCTCAAGAGTTTTCAACAGCGCGTTGGCGGCGGCGGCATTCATTTCGGCGGCATCATCGACCACCGCCACCTTCCATTCCGATTCCATCGGCGTCAACGAGAGAAATCGCGATAATTCCCGGATCCGATCGATCGAAATACGGGTCTTATCCTCTTCCTTTTCAACCCATTGGACATCGGAATGACAACGAACGGAAATCTTGTGGCACACGTCGCACTGGCCACATCCGCCCAGGGAATCATTCGATACGTCATGAGTACACATCAAGGATCGAATGAATGCCGCGGCAACGGTGGCCTTTCCGATTCCGGAGGGGCCGGAAAAAATGGAGGCATGCGGGATGCTTTTTTTATTCAACCGTGCCCGCAACCCCCGAATCACCTCCCGATGACCGACAAGTGTACCCAAAGTATCGTGGGCCATGGTGTCCTTCAAGAAAGAAGTCGTGAAAATGTTTCCCACACGTTGATCCATATTTTTTCGCCAATGTTTTCCCTGGAGTCGAAACCGTCGATGACGAAAAAACGCGCATCATTCTCCTTGGCCAGGGTCATGAAGCCCGCATGGACCCGATCCTGAAACGATTCCCCTTCCTGTTCGAATCGGGTTTCCGGAAAAGATTGGCTTGAATCAAGTTTTCCCTGAAGGCGTCGGCGGCGTTCCGCGGCATCCAAAGTCAACAGAATGGTCAAATGAGGGGTCAATGATCCCATGGCCCATCGATGAATGGCCTCGATCATGGAACGGTCGATTCCCCGGCCATATCCCTGATAGGCCATGGTGCTGTCGAAAAAACGATCACAGACAACCCACTGCCCCCGTTCCAACGATGGACCGATCACCTGGCGGACATGCTCGATGCGGGCGGCGATCATAAGGAGAAGTTCTGTCTTTTCATGAATCGAATCAGGTTGACCCGAAACCAGCAGTTGCCGCAGACGTTCCGAAAACGGACATCCTCCGGGCTCCCGGGTCAACACGACCGGAACCCCCAGATGGGTCAGCCGTTGCGCCAACAGATACGCCTGGGTTGATTTTCCCGAGCCATCGGCCCCCTCGATGGTGATCAATTTTCCCTTTCCAAGGAATGGCGTGGCGATTTCATCAATGCGGTCGTCCATGGCGTTGATACCGGTCCACGTTGCGTTCATGCTCTTCCAACGTCGCTGAAAAGACATGGGCCCCGCTTCCATTGGCCACAAAGTAGAGCGCCTTGGTCGATTCAGGATGAAAGACGGCATGAATGGAGGCCTGTCCGGGACTGCAAATGGGGGTCGGCGGCAATCCCTTTCTGGCATAGGTGTTGTAGGGCGTCGGCGTGTTGAGATGTTTTCGGGTGATGTTACCGTCAAAATCGGCAATCCCGTAGATGACCGTCGGGTCGCTCTGCAACATCATGTCCCGCCCGAGGCGGTTGTGAAACACACCCGCGATCAGTGGTCGCTCCGACCCTACCCCGGTTTCCTTTTCGATGATCGAGGCCAGAATCAACGCCTGGTAAGGTGTGAGGGAAAAATCCTTGGGACGCCCTTCCCATTCCTGTCGCAGCACTTTCCGTCCCCGTTCGATCATCCGGCGAATCAGATCGGAAGCTGAATCGCCATTGCGATAGAAATACGTGTCGGGAAACAGCCACCCCTCCAGACTTCCGCTCCCCTCCAGGCGCATCGATTCACCCAATGCGGGATCCAACAAAAGGCGAGGCGCCTCCTGCCACCCCAGTTTTACCATCGACGCGGCAATTTCCCGCAGGGAAAATCCCTCGGGAACGACAAGGCGGTATTCCTGAATGCCCTGTCCGGAATGCAACTGTTCGAGGATGTCCCATGGGGAGCGCCCGCGTTCGAATCGATATTCTCCCGCCCGAATGATGAATCCCTGATCGGAAATCCGCGCCAGAGCCAGAAACCAGAAGGCGGAAGAGATGATTCCTTCCGCCTCCAAGGTTCGCGCCGTCTTGTGCAGATTGGACCCCCTGGGAATGACGACCATTCGGGTTTCCGGGGCGGGACGGTTCAGAAATGAAAAAAAATGAACCACACTACCCATCAGAAACACCAGGAGAACCACCGATGCAAGCAGCATCCCCTTCTGGACCAACCGATTTTTCAACGAACGCGCTTCAACAACAAACTGGAATTGGTACCACCGAAACCAAACGAGTTGGTCAAGGCGAATTCAAGATCGACGTCACGCGCCGTATGGGGCACATAGTCCAGGTCGCATTCGGGATCGGGATTGTCCAGATTGATCGTCGGCGGGACCTGTTTGTGATGCAACGCCAAAGCGGTAAAGATTGCCTCGACGCCGCCCGCCGCCCCCAGGAGATGACCGGTCATCGATTTGGTCGAGGAGATCATCAGTTTTTTTGCCCGTTCCGGTCCAAAGACCATCTTCATTGCCGTGGTTTCCACGACATCGCCCAGCGGGGTCGAAGTCCCGTGGGCATTGATGTATCCAACCAGATCCAGATCCGCCTTGCCATCTTCGAGGGCGTTGCGCATGCAACTGGCAGCGCCCGAACCATCCGGCGACGGCGCGGTGATGTGATAGGCATCTCCCGACATGCCGTACCCAGCCACCTCGGCATAGATGACTGCCCCTCTTTTCCGGGCCATTTCCATTTCTTCCAATACCACGACCCCCGCCCCTTCGGCGATGACGAAACCATCGCGATCCTTGTCCCACGGACGCGAGGCCCGGGTTGGTTCATCGTTTCGGGTTGACAGGGCCTTGGCGGCGGCAAACCCACCCACGCCAAGTTCACAGATCGCCGCCTCCGCCCCGCCGGCGATCATGACATCGGCATCACCGCGACGAATCATCATCATCGCATCACCGATGGCATGATTTCCCGTGGCACAGGCGGTCACCGGCGCATGATTGGGCCCCTTGAGGCCATACTGGATCGCCACATGACCGGAAATCAAATTGATCAGGGACATGGGAATGAAAAACGGAGAAATCCGCCGCGGTCCCTTCTCCTTCAGAACCATGGCCTGGTTCTGAATGGCGGTCAAACCTCCGATACCCGAACCGATGGTCACCCCGATCCGGCGCGCATTTTCTTCGGTCACGACGATGCCCGAATCCTTCCAGGCCATCTGTGTTGCCGCCATGCCAAAGTGCATGAAGAGGTCCATCTTGCGGAGTTCCTTCTTGTCGAGCCAATCCTCCGCCTTGAACTCCCGACATTCACCAGCAATCCGGCTGGCATACTCGGTGGCGTCAAAACGGGTGATCGTTGCGATACCCGAACGCCCCGCAACCAGACCGGACCATGTTTCCTGGACACCCACACCAAGAGGGGTAACCAATCCAACACCTGTAATGACCACACGACGGTTCACGTTTCTGGTTCTCCCTGTTCGTTACCATCCACACCCCGCTGGCGCCGTTTCGCCATGCACCAATCAGGAGGAATGTTTTATGATGTATTCGATGGCCTGACGCACGGTCTGGATTTCTCCTGCCGCATCGTCGGGAATTTCCATGCCAAATTCTTCTTCCAGCGCCATGACCAGTTCCACGGTATCCAAAGAGTCGGCCCCAAGATCATCGACGAAATTGGCGTCATCGGTCACCTGATCCGGTTCGACCTGAAGCTGTTCGACAACGATCTTTTTGACTCTTTCGGCAATAGTGCTCATTATTTTCCCCTGTCATAAGGATGATGGTCCAACATGTCGTTCGACCTGGATCGGTATGAAAAACTCCAGGTCAACCCATATACATTCCCCCATTTACATGCAAGGTTTCACCGGTAATATAACGGGCTGAATCTGAAGCCAGGAAACAAACGGCATTGGCCACATCCTCGGGCGTCCCCATTTCCCCCATCGGAACCCTTGAGAGAATGGCTTCGCGTGCCTTGGGATTCAACTTGTCCGTCATGGCGGTCCGGATAAAGCCCGGAGCGACGCAATTGGCGGTGATCTGGCGCGATGCGACTTCGGCGGCAAGCGTTTTGGTAAAGCCGATGAGACCCGCCTTCGAAGCGGCATAATTGGCCTGACCAGGATTTCCCGTCAATCCGACGACCGAGGCGATATTGACGATCCGACCATGACGGGCCTTCATCATGTGTTTGATCACCAGCCGGGTCAGGCGGAAGATGCTCGTCAGGTTGACGGCAAGAACCGCGTCCCATTCCTCGTCCTTCATGCGCATCAAAAGATTGTCCCGGGTGATTCCGGCATTGTTGACCAGAATATCCACCCTGCCGAATACCGACATGGCCTGATCCACCACCCGGATCAAGTCCTCGGGACGGGTCACGTCGGCGGCAGTGGCGATGGACTCGGGTGCATCGACACGGACCTCCGCCAATGCATCCTGGATGGCCTCGGGCTCATTGCTGACCAGCATCAGCCGGGCTTTTCTCGCCGCCATTTCCCTGGCGATCACCCGACCGATGCCGCTGCTGGAACCGGTAACGATGGCAACACGCCCTTCCATTACGCCTGGGCCCTTTTTGCCACGGTTCTTCCCATCAATACATCATCGTTGAGGATCGCCTGGGCATCGGCGGGAACGTTGACCCCGACGATCGTCGCGTCACTGGCGATACGCTTGAGCATGCCTGAAAGCACCCGCCCCGTCCCCAGCTCGACAAAGGTATCCACCCCCAGTTCCAGCAGGCGTTCCATCGACTCCTGCCAACGGACCGGCGCCGTCACCTGTTCGACCAGCAGTGCCCGAACCTCGGCAGCGCTCCGGACTTCCTTCCCGGTCACATTGGCAATGAGCGGAACCTCAAGATCATGCATCGAGGTTTCCATCAACGCCTTTTCCATGACCCGGGCCGCGGGTTCCATCAGGGGGCAGTGGAACGGCGCCGCCACCGCCAGGGCGACACAACGACGCGCCCCGCGGGCCTTGGCCAGATCCAGCGCCCGATCGACTGCCTCCTTGTGACCGGAGATCACGATCTGGGCCGAAGTGTTGTAATTCGCCGGAACACAGACCTTCCCCGTTTCCCGTGCCGCTTCGCCGCACACTTCCTCGACCGATCCGACATCCATGTTCATCATGGCCGCCATCGATCCCTTGCCCGGCGGAACCGCTTCCCGCATCGATTGACCACGCAACCGCACCAGGCGAATGGCATCGGCCATGGAAAAACCACCCGCCGCGGCTATGGCGGCATATTCCCCCAGCGAGTGCCCCGCCACATAGTCGGGCCGCATTCCCGTCGTTTCGGCCAGATGCGTCCAGGCTGCCAGAGCGGTCGTCACCAGAGCCGGCTGGGCATTTTCGGTCCAGGTCAACTTTTCCTTCGGCCCTTCGAACATCAGCCGCGTCAGGGGAAAGTCAACAATCCGGTCGGCCAACGTGAAAATGTCTCCGACAGCCCCGCCAAGCTGGGCCAGCTCATGACCCATTCCGACATCCTGAGCCCCCTGGCCAGGAAACAAAAAAGCAATTTTCCCCATCACTCTATTTCCTTGGGTTATGTGTGGCAGACAAAACAATAACCTGATAATCCCTGGACAAACCCCTTCGTCATCCCTGATGCCTGAACCAAACAACATGTCTTGCCGGGACGATACCACCCTGGCGGGCCAATCTTTCGTATCGTACCTGATTCCAACCTGACATTCCTTAACGTCATGGTCAATGGCACAAGCAAAATATGGACCATCTTAAACATCCGCCAACCCACCAATACCGAAACATCATCAGGAATGGTGGTGACCATGACTCCCGCGGAGCAGTTCATCCTTGATGTCGTTGAGTTCCACGAAATCATCCGCCTGACGACGCAGTTCATCGGCAATCATGGGCGGCTGCGTCAAAAGAGAACTGATGACCGTCACATGTTTGCCCTGGTCCTGTACCGCTTCCACCACGCTGCGAAAATCGCCATCCCCCGAAAACAAGACCGCATGGTCATAATAGGGGGCCATCCGCAACATGCCCACGGCGATTTCAATATCCATGTTGCCCTTGGTCCGTTTGTGACCCGTCACGGGATCGACGTATTCCTTGATGGGCTTGGTGATCACGGCAAATCCGTTGTAGGCCAGCCAGTCCACCAGCGGACGAATGGGCGAATATTCCTGATCATCGCCCAGGGCAGTGTAATAGTAGGCCCGGACCAGACGGCAGCGCTTTTGAAAATAAATTAACAGCTTTTTATAGTCAAAATCAAATCCCAGCGAACGAATGGCCGCGTAAAGATTGGACCCGTCGATGAAAATGGCTGCCCGCTCATCGGTATGAAACATGATTTTCTGCCTTTCGACTCTTGGGGTTTCCCTGGATTGGACTTTGCCGGAGAATCCAGATCCGATCTCGGACATGGCGTTCAGGCCAGATTTCTGGCTCCCATCATTGGTGCGTTTCATTCTGGACTCACAGGCCCGCCAAAGAGCGGTACGTTTTCCGGCCCCCACCCATTTCCTCGATCCACCACGACCAGCCGCCGCACGGTGCAATCGACGTGATTCGTCCCGTGGGTTTGCCTGCGTGAGGAGCACATGTTCAACACACAATCCTGCTTCCGGGTCGCGAACCTGCCGATCCATTCCAGAAGCGCCGCACTGTGTTTTTTGGATTTTCCGATTGAAGAAGGCATCTTTAGTGAAAATGATGAATATTGGAGCGGGAGAAGGGATTCGAACCCTCGACGTCAACCTTGGCAAGGTTGCACTCTACCCCTGAGTTACTCCCGCACAAATACAAGTTATCAAATAAATTGCCACCCTCATCGGAGGATCAATCCAGACACTACGTATGGTAATGGAGGCCGGGGTGGGATTTGAACCCACGAATGAAGGTTTTGCAGACCTCTGCGTTGGACCACTTCGCCACCCGGCCATGAAGTTTGGAGCGGGAGAAGGGATTCGAACCCTCGACGTCAACCTTGGCAAGGTTGCACTCTACCCCTGAGTTACTCCCGCAAACCACTCTTCCCGATCGGCATTTTGCCAAGTCCCGAAAAACTGCCGCCGACCGATTTGCTTCACTGCGCTTGGAGCAGACAATCTAATAAATTTCACGTTGCGCGTCAAGAATATTTATTCTCTTGTTTTAGTTGCTCTTTTGAATCGAAGGCCATGCTTCCACAAAATAACGGAAACCAGACCAGATGGAAAGGGTCGTTGATAAATATAAGAAAAAAAGACCCGTATGTTGCAGTGGGACGTCCAGAAGCCCGTCCTGCACAAGCAGCATGAGGATGGCGGTCATTTGGAAGCCTGTTTTCCACTTGGCCCCGCGGGAGACGAACACGGGCCGGCCCAGCCCCGCCATCCGCTCCCGTAATGCCATGACCATGACCTCTCTGGCAAGTGTTACCATCACCAGAAGCAACGGTGCCCGTTGCATGCCGACCAGAAGGACGAGGGCGGAAATGACCAGCAGTTTGTCGGCGATGGGATCGAAAAAGCGGCCAAAGCTTGTGGCCAGGCCATGTTGTCTGGCGAAATAGCCGTCGGCCCAATCGGTGAGGGCGGCCAGGCCGAAGAAGGCGGTCGATAGAATCAGACCCGTGCGACCCGGAACATAGGCACAGCCGACAAAGAACGGAATCAAGGCGATCCGTAGTGCCGTCAGGGAGTTGGGTAGATTCCAGACCATGATTCATCCGCTGTGCCATATGGAGCAGTTTATTTTTTCAAGTGTGCTTCGATGCGCCGGGCCAGTTCCGGGGATATGCCCTCGACGGTGGTCAGGGCCTCGGGTCCTGCCTCGCCAATGGCCCGGACCGAACCGAAGTGACGCAAAAGCGCTTTCTTTTTTTTCGGGCCGATTCCGGGGATGTCGTCGAGAAGGCTCTGGCGTTGTTCCTTCTTGCGGCGGACGCGGTGAAACCCAATGGCGAACCGGTGGGCTTCATCGCGGATTTTTTGCAGCAGCATCAGAACCGGCGCGTCGTGCGGCAGTATAATCGGCGCATCCCGTTGCGGCAAGAAAAGTCGCTCGCGACCCGCGTTTCTCTGGGGTCCCTTGGCGATGGCGCAAAACTGGATGCCATCCACCTGGAGTTCCTCGGCGATGGCCAACACTGCGTTGAGTTGCCCCATTCCGCCGTCCAGAAGAATCAGGTCGGGCCAGGGGAGCGGATTTTCCTTCGCATCGGTCCCTTCCTGGTCCTTGAGGGCGCGAAGACGGCGTGACAGCACCTCGGCCATGCGCGCGGTATCATCGGGCAGGGATTCATCCTGAATGGCATAACGCCGGTATTCCTGTTTCTGGAATCCCGCTGCGGTACACACCACCTGGGAACCCGATGGGTGGGCATCCTGGAAGTGGGAAATGTCGAAGGCTTCGATTCGCTCGGGCACCTGGTCCATTTCCAGGATCCGGGCCAGTTGCACCAGTTCCCGACCTCGGGCATTTTGGGAGGTGATTCGCCGCAGAAGCAATTCCTGGGCATTTTTCTCGGCAAGTTCCAGGAGGACTTTTTTTTCACCGCGGAGCGGTCGTGACAACCGGACCTGGGTGCCGCGCAATCGTGTCAGCACCGCCGTCAACCATTCCGGGTCGGGCAGCGCGACATTGACGAGGATCTCCTCGGGGGGCCAGGTGGTTTGCCGTCCCCCCGTCCCCTGGCCGAAGCGGTTTTCGGGGTTGGCGTAGTATTGGGCCAGAAACGAGCCCATGGCCTCGCCGATGGGAACGTCTGCCGTGTTTTCCGGGAAAAATCCACGGCTTCCGAGCAATAAACCATGGCGGATGAACAAAAAAAGCGCCACCACCACCCCATCCTGTCCGAGGACGACGACCACGTCCAGATCCAATTCGCGTGACAGATTGAGACGCCGCCGATCCTGGACCTGCTCCAGGCACCGCAGACGGTCGCGCAGCCGGGCCGCCTCCTCGAAATCGAGGGCCTCCGCCGCCTGCCACATCGATTGTTTCAAATCACGTTCGATCGTCCGGTCCCGTCCTTCGAGAAACATGACCAGCTCTTTCACCCTCCGACCATAGTTTTCCGCGTCCTCGCGACCGCAACAGGGACCGGAGCAACGTTTGATCTGATATTGCAGGCAGGGACGGCTCCGGTTGGCAAACTGGGTGTCGTTGCATTGACGGATCGGAAAGACCTTCTGCAACCATTTCAAGGTATCGCGGACCGCATGAACCGAAGGATAGGGGCCGAAGAAGCGTCCTCCTTCCCTTCGGGTCCCGCGATACAACGACAATCGGGGAAAGGGATGGCCGACATTCAGGAACAGATAGGGATGGGATTTGTCATCCTTGAGCAACACATTGTAGGGCGGCTTGAATTGCTTGATCAGGTTCGCTTCGAGGATCAGTGCCTCGTTTTCCGTCTCGGTCAGGGTGAATTCCAGGGACCTGGCCTGGCGCAACATGGCCGCGACGCGGGGGGCATGGGTCCCCGAAAAATAGGATCCGGTCCGTTTCTTGAGACTTTTCGCCTTGCCGACATAGACGACCCGTCCCTGTTCGTCGAGAAAGCGGTACACTCCGGGTCCATCGGGAAGTGAATCGGCGATTTGTTTCAGATTCAGGTCTTCGGTCACCCGCGCCTCGTCCTCCATCACGACTCCGACAGCCGCCGTGCGCGAAACAGAAGGATCAGTCCGGCCAGTCCCATGGGCAGGCAAAGCCATTGTCCCATGCTCAATCCCAGCGACAGCAGACCCAGATGGGCATCGGGTTCGCGGAAAAATTCGATCATGAAACGGGCCATGGCGTAGCCGATCAGAAAACTGCCGAACAGACTTCCCTCTGTTTTCTTGTTTTTTCCCAGCCACCACAGAACGGCAAACAGCACGATTCCTTCGAGGATCGCCTCGTAAATCTGACTTGGATGCCGCGCCAGGGGGCCGGCCAGGGGAAACACCATGGCCCACGGGACCTCCGTGGGACGGCCCCACAATTCGCCATTGATGAAATTACCGATCCGTCCCAGGAACAACCCCACCGGAACCACGGGTGACACCATGTCTCCCAGCGTCAGGCAGGAAATCCGTTTGCGGCGGGCAAAAAGGCAGATCGCCACCGCCACGCCGATCAGACCGCCATGAAAAGACATCCCTCCCTCCCAGACCTTGAAGACGGCCAGGGGGTTTGCCAGATAATAGGAGAACTGATAAAAGACGATGTATCCGAGGCGTCCGCCAAGGATCACCCCGGCCAGGATGCCTACGGTGAAATCGCCCAGATCGTCTCTGTTCAGGGACAGGCCCATGCGTCGCGCCTGAATGCGCAGCAATGGCCATCCAAGGAAAAACGCCAGGCTGTACATGACGCCGTACCATCGGACCGCCACCGGTCCGATGGAAAAGACGATGGGATCAATGTGCGGATGGATGAGCATCGGCGGGTTCTTCCATGGTATCGGGGCTTTCGGGATAACAACCGAGGATCTTGAAGTTGCTGGTGAAGAATCCCAGTTCCTCGAGCGCCAGCCGACAATGGGGGTCCTCGGGGCGTCCCTGGAAATCCAGATGAAAATGATAACTCCAATGTTTCCCGGGGATGGGACGTGATTCCAGCCGCGTCAGGTTGACGTTGTTGGTGGCGAATCCCCCCAGGCATTTGTAGAGGGCCGCGGGAATGTTGCGCACCTCGAAGAACAGGCTGGTCTTGCAGGGTAACTCGCCCCGGTCGTGCCATTCCTCCCGAGAGATGACGAGAAAGCGGGTGGTGTTCATCCGGTTTTCCTGGATGCCCCGCATCAGTATTTTGAGTCCATAGAGTTCGGCGCAGAGGGCCGAGGCGATGGCCGCCTCGTGCTTGTCCTGGCGGGTGGCAAGGTCGCTGGCGGCGCCTGCCGTATCGTAGACCGAACGGCGATGCCATCCCCGTTTGCGGATGAAGGCCCGGCATTGCGCCAGGGCCTGGGGATGGGAGGCGACCGTGGTGATGTCCTCGATCCGCGCCACGTCGATCCCCAGGAGGCAATGACTGACCTTGAGATAATATTCGCCTGTGATGTGCAGATGATGCGCCGCAAGCAGGTCATAGCTGTCACTGATGCCGCCCGCCATGCTGTTTTCCACCGGCACGACGCCCAGGTCCGCCTGTCCCTCCTCCACCATGGAAAAGACATCCTCGAACGTTTTGCATGGGACGTATTCTTCGCCGGGAAATCGTTCGCGACACGCCTGTTCGCTGTAGGCCCCCGGCATTCCTTGAAAGACGATGCGACGCTTTCCGTTCACGCTTGCGCTCCCATGGTATCGAATCTCCTCTTGATCCCCCTTGCGGATTGTTATTGAAAGGAGCCATCATCCAAAGCAAGGAAAAATCCTCCGTCCACCTATGGTTTCGTGGAAGTTGTTGATGTCTCCTCCCAATTTTTTTTCCGATCTGGCCGTGCCTTTTACAAACCTGCCGTTACCGAATGCAATCTGGATCCTGGATGAATCCTCCCGGCAACGGGCGATTCAATGGGCCGAACGACTCGGTCTGCCATGGATCGACCGTCACACTCCCGACGACCGTCATCCCATATTTGCCCTGAATCAGGGCCGGCTGGAACTTCATCTGGGACGCACCGGACGCAAGGGCGGAATCCACGCCGAATTTTCGCTCCGGAAGGCGCGACAAATCATTCGCCAGGAAGGGAAAAACAGTCTGCTCGCCCGCGCCATCGGTCTGCGAAAACACCCCGATGCCACCATCCTGGACGCCACGGCGGGTCTGGGACGGGATGGTTTCCTTCTGGCGGTTCATGGATGCACGGTCCATCTGTGCGAACGCTCGCCGATGGTCGCCGCCCTGTTGCGTGACGGGCTGGAACGGGGCATGAACGATCCCGATACCGCCTTCATCATCCGCGAACACATCCGGTTGCACGAAGGAAACGCCCGGTCGCTGCTGGTTTCTTTCAGTTCTCCGGCTTCGATGACACTCCCAGCAACAGAATCCAACATATCCGCCCCCTCGCCCCCAATCCCTGTCCGTGCCGATGTCGTCTATCTCGATCCCATGTTCACCACCACCGCGAATGCCCCCCGCGCCAAGAAAGACATCCAGGGATTGCGCCTGATCCTGGGACCGGACAACGATGCCCGAGAACTTCTGCAACCCGCCCTTGACCATGCCCGTCGCCGCGTTGTGGTCAAACGTTCCCTGAAATCTCCACCCCTTGGCGACCGGACACCCGATTTTTCGATCCGGGGAACGACCATTCGCTACGATGTCTACCTTTCGGAGGTTTCGTGAACGATCCCCAATCCTGGCGCCTCCGCATGAACCGGCTGCTGGAAAAACTGACCTCGACCCTCGTCGTGGATCATCACCGTCTGCAACGCCGCCGGCGCCAGATCGAAGGGCAACGCCGCCCGGATTCCTTCCCGTTTGCCGCGCTCGACCGACTGGAAGAACAGCTTGACCAAAGTGTCGCACGCTACCACAAACGGCTCGCGGAAATCCCCGTTCCCCGATACACGCTTTCCCTGCCGATCAATGAAAATCGTGAAAAAATCATGCGCCTGATTCACGATAATCAAGTTATCGTAATCTGTAGCGAGACCGGTTCCGGAAAAACAACGCAACTTCCCAAACTGTGCCTGGAATTGAAACGGGGTGCCCGCGGCTTCATCGGCATGACCCAACCCCGACGCCTCGCGGCCCGTTCGCTCGCGACCTACCTTTCCAGGGAGCTGGGATCGGATCCCGGAACATGGGTTGGCTACAAGATGCGCTTCGACGATCAGGTCCGGGAGACCTCACTGGTCAAAATCATGACCGACGGTCTGCTTCTGGCGGAATTGCAAAGCGATCCGCTGCTGCTCCATTACGACACCCTCATCATCGACGAAGCCCACGAACGAAGCCTCAACATTGATTTTCTCCTCGGATATCTGAAAAAGATTCTCCCCCGGCACCCCGACCTGAAGGTGATCGTCAGTTCCGCCACCCTGGACCATGAAAAATTTTCCGCGCATTTTGGCAAGGCCCCGGTCCTTTCGATTCCGGGACGCACCCATCCGGTGGAGGTCCGCCATGTGGCGCTGACGGCGGATGACGATCCGGACAATGAACGGGATCTGCCGACGGCCGTTCTCGAAAGCATTCGACAATTGCACCGGTCCCAGGGACCGGGAGACATCCTGGTGTTTCTTCCGGGCGAGGGCGAAATCAAGGAGATGGCGCTTTTTCTGCGCCAACATTTGGCAGGCGGCCATGAAATCATCCCTGTTCATGCACGTCTTGCTGCCCGGGACCAGGATCGCATTTTTTCTCCCGGAATCCTGCCGCGGATCATCCTGGCGACCAACGTTGCCGAAACCTCGATCACCGTTCCGGGAATTCGCCACGTCATCGACCCCGGAAAGGCCAAGATCAAACGGCAGGATCATCGCGGCGGAATTCAGCGCCTGTCTCTGGAAAAGATTTCGCGGGCCTCCGCCGAACAGCGAAAAGGGCGTTGTGGTCGTACCGGTCCTGGAATCTGCATCCGCCTTTATTCTGAGGACGATTTTCTCGCGCGCCCCCCTTTTACCGATCCGGAGATTTTGCGCACCTCGCTGGCGGCGACCATTCTGGGGATGAAGGCCCAGGGATTGGGAAACATCGAGGAATTTCCTTTCATGGATCCCCCGTCCCCCGCGGCGATCCGGGAGGGGTGGCGTCTTCTCGGCGAACTGGGCGCCGTGGACCGCCATGGACAATTGACCACGATCGGCAAACAGTTGGCCCGCCTTCCCATCGATCCGCGCCTGGGACGGATGATCCTGTCCGCCCCCTCCTTCGACTGTCTTGAAGAGATCCTCGTGATCGCGGCGGCATTGGCCATTCCCGATCCCCGGGAATGGCCAATGAAAAAACTTCCCCAGGCGGAAGAACTCCACCAGCGATTCATCGACAAGGACTCGGATTTTCTGACGTTTCTGAATCTGTGGCGGTACCTTGAACAAGTACGCCACACCAGTGCTTCCCGTTCACGGATGAACAACACCCTGAAAAAGGAGTTCATCGCCCCGGGCCGGGTTCGTGAATGGTGGGAAGTCTATGCCCAGTTGAGAAAAATTACCCGGGAAATGGGACTGATCGGGGGCACCCTTGGCCAATCACGGCATGCTGCGATCCACAAGGCGATTCTGAGTGGTCATGTCTCCATGGTGGGCATGAAAAAAATGAAGAATGAATTTTCCGGCTGCCGCGAGGTCACCTTTCATATCCATCCCGGCTCGGGGCTGTTTCGCAAGTCTCCCCCCTGGATCGTCGCTGCCGAACTGGTGGCGACGTCGCGTCTCTACGCCAGGACCTGCGCCCGGATCGAGCCGGAATGGATCGAGGAAGTGGCGAAATCGGCGTGCAAAAGGGATTATTACGAGGCCCAATGGGACAACCGGCAAGGAAAGGTCATCGCCCTGGAAAAGGTCTCTTTTGGCGGGCTGCCGCTGGTGATGAATCGCAAGATTCATTTTGGTCCGATCGATCCTGTCCTGTCCCGCCGAATTTTCATTCAGGAGGCCCTGGTCGGGCACCGCCTGCAAACCAAGGCCACCTTTCTGGCCCACAATCGGGCATTGATCCATGAAATACGCCAGGAAGAACACAAGGCGCGGCGCCGCGATCTTTTGATCGAGGAAGGGGAACTGTTCGCCCTTTACGACCGGCACATCCCCGCGACCACCTACAGCGCCCGGCATTTTGACAACTGGTATGTCCACGCGCAAAAAAACGATCCGCGTTTGCTTCATTTCACGCGCCAGGAGTTGTTGCGTCATCCCGACCAGCCGGGTCTCCAGGAGCAGTTTCCCGGTCATCTTTCGATCAACGGACAGGACTTTTCCCTGGAGTATCATTTCAACCCCGGTTCGGGAGAGGATGGATTGAGCGTTCGCATTCCCCTTGCCGCCCTCCATCAATGTCCCACGCATCCTTTCGAATGGCTCGTTCCCGGAATGTTGCCGGGAAAACTGGCCGCCATGTTCAAGGCACTGCCGAAAAACATACGCAAACAACTGGTTCCGGTTCCGGAAACGGTCCAGATGTGCCTGCCTCATCTTATGGAGCTGACGGGTCAACCCTTGGCCAATGCTCTTTCACGGGTTCTCAAGGAGCATCGGGGCATCGACATCGCGCCCATCCTCTGGCGCACCCTGGTCCTTCCCGATCATTTACGGATGAACTTCATGGTGCTTGGGGATGGCGACGGCAAGGTAGTGCAGCAGGGACGCGATCTGGAATCGTTGCGGACCCTCCTTGGTCCCCAGGCGAAAAAGGAATTCTCGGCACTGGCCAAACCGGGAATCGAACAGGAAGGACTGACCCGCTGGACCTTCGGGGCGCTTCCCGAAAGCGTCTCCATTTCAACCCCAGCGGGAACCATCATCGGATTTCCCACCCTGGTCGATCAGGGAAACAGCGTCAGTCTGCGCATCATGGAGGACCCCGAACGCGCACGGATCACTCTTCGCCGTGGTCTCATCCGTCTTTTTGCCCTGCATCTGCCCCAGCAGGTCCGGCAATTGCGTTCCACCCTCAAATTCTCTCCGGGAGCGGTCCTGGTACCTCTGCCGCTCGGAAAACAGGGGGCGCTGGTCGATGAAGTGATCGATCGGATCCTGGACCGGGTCTTTCTTCAGGGGGATTCCGAATTCCCGCGCGACCGGGAACCCTTCCAGGAACGATTGCAGACAGGACAGAAACGGATCTTTCAGGAGGCGGAAACCATCCGTACACTGATGGAGGAGATCCACAACCACTACCGAATGCTGCAACTGCTGATGAAAACGGAAAAAAGTCTTCCGGCAACGGCTGCCATCATCGCTGAATTGCGCGGGCAACTGGAGGGGTTGATTTATCCGGGATTTCTCTGGGAAACGCCGTTTTCCTGGCTCCGGGAGTATCCGCGTTACCTCAAGGCGATGCACAAGCGATTGGAGCGACGGATGTTGTCCCCGACCAAGGATGCCGAAAAGGCGGCGGCGGTCCGACCGTTTCAGGAATCGTTGCGTTTGGCACTGTCGCGTGGCGGACGTTTGGACGACGACCCGGAACTCATGCGTTTTCGCTGGATGGTGGAGGAGTTCCGGGTTTCTCAATTTGCCCAGGAACTGGGGACGGCGTTACCGGTTTCTCCCAAAAGGCTGGAAGAACAGTGGCGACGGGTCGCTTCATGACCAACCATTCAACGCCCCTCCAAACGCCATGTCACTGTCCAACACACACGCGACCGCCACGCCTGCGTCAATCCATGTTGCGTACAAATCGAAAGGAAAAAGAGGATGCAATTTCAGACTTCCTGATCCCGGACGGTATTTCCACCAATTAGCCCGTCTTTCGCGATTCGACTCCCGACATAGAAAGATTTCTGGGTAACCGGACAAAAAAAGCAAAGCGTATCAACGGTTCATCCTTCCAAAAAGTCTTCAATTGTTTTGTGGTGCCGACCTACCTGTTTGACCCGGATAAGGTTTTCCGGAAAAATCGGGGGCATGTTTCTTCGATCAAAAATTCGCCGCAAGGACGGCAAGATTCACCGCTACTGGAGCATCGTGGAAAATCGGCGCATCCAAGGAAATCGGCATGTTCAGCGGCAGGTTTTGTATCTCGGTGAAATCAACGACACGCAACAAGCTGCATGGTGCAAGACCATTGAGGTTTTTCAGGAAGGCAAAGCCCGACCTGAACAAATGGTGCTTTTCCCGGAATATCGGGCTATACCAGTGCCAGATTGCGAAGTTGTTCAAATTCGCCTCAGCGGGCTTCAGATCCGCCGCCCCAGGCAATAGGGCGGATGTTGGTTGGCCTGTCAGTTATGGGATCAGTTGGATCTCGATTCGTTCTGGTCCGATAAATTGAAACCCAGTCGCAAGGGAACCCAGTGGTTGAATGTGTTCAAGACATTGGTTTTCTATCGATTGCTTGACCCTGGCAGCGAATGGCGATTGCATCGACAATGGTTTGAACAAAGTGCCCTTGGGGATTTACTGGGCGAGGATTTCGGATTGGTTCAAAAAGATAAGCTGTATCGTTGCTTGGACAACCTGTTGGAACACAAGAATACTTTCTTTTCATTTCTCACCCAACGATGGCACACCCTGTTTGATGCCACCTTTGATGTGTTGCTCTACGATCTGACCAGCACCTACTTTGAGGCCATTCCCACGGAGGAAGGTAAAAAACGGTTTGGCTACAGCCGGGACAAACGATCAGACTGCGTGCAAGTTGTCATCGCCCTTATCGTCACCACCGACGGATTTCCCATCGCCTATGAAGTCATGCCAGGAAATACCTCGGACAAGACCACTCTGGACACCTTTCTTGAAAAAATCGAGAAGCAATACGGTCGGGCCAACCGCACATGGGTGATGGATCGTGGGATTCCTACAGAAGAAACGCTCAAAAAAATGCGCACGGCCCAATTCCCCATTTACTACCTGGTAGGTACTCCCAGGGGACGATTGAATAAACTGGAGAAATCTTTCCTTGCCAAACCATGGGAACAAGCACGCGAGTTGGTCAAGGTCAAACTTCTTGAGTGTGATCAAGAACTTTACATTTTGGCGCGAAGTGATGGCCGAGTGGACAAGGAGCGAGGCATGCGCCGTCGCCGTCTAAAAAAGCTTTGGAGGCGTCTTGGTGAACTGCAACTTCAGAAATTGTCGAGAGATGATCTTCTCCTCAAACTTGGTGCCGCCAAAAAAGAAGCAGGTCGCGCATATAGCTTAGTTGATATTAAACTTCCAGAAAAAAATGAAAAGGTTACGCCAGAGACGTTTACGTTTCGTTTGGATCGTGAGCGGTTGCGCAAAACACGCCGCCGGGAAGGCAGTTATCTGCTGCGAACCAATCTCCGTGACAAGGACCCATCTCTTCTCTGGAACCACTACATACAACTTACTGAAATTGAACAGGTGTTCAAGGAATTGAAAGGAGATCTGGCGATTCGTCCCATTTATCACCAGTTGGATAATCGCATCGAAGCCCATATTTTTGTGGCCTTTGTTGCCTACTGCCTCCAGGTTACGCTTAAGCAACGACTACGCGCCTTGGCTCCTGGATTGACCCCTCGGGCAGTGTTCGAAAAATTTGCCGCC